>JBLIFI010000580.1:0-3000 GCA_047633715.1 Flammeovirgaceae bacterium | reverse complement strand
ACGTAACTTTCTTTTTCTCTGGCGGAGAAGAAGAGCCTTTTGAGGGAGAAACTCGCCTGATGTGTCCGTCTCCAAAAGTAGCCACTTACGATTTGCAACCAGAAATGAGTGCGTTCGATATTCAGAATAAAATTATTCCCGAACTCGAAGCAAAGTCTGCCGATTTCATCTGTTTGAATTTTGCCAATCCAGACATGGTTGGACATACAGGCGTTTTCGAGGCAGCCGTGAAAGCTTGCGAAACTGTGGATACTTGCGCCAAGAATGTGATTGAAGTGGCTTTAGCAAATGGCTATTCCACAATTGTGATTGCCGACCACGGAAATTCCGATATGATGGTAAATCCTGATGGAACACCAAACACAGCGCATACAACCAACTTAGTTCCGTGTATTTTGGTAGATAATGATTTTCACCCGAAATGGAAAGATGGCAAATTGGGAGATTTAGCTCCAACCATTTTAGAGATGATTGGCGTAGAAAAACCCAATGAAATGGGCGAGAGTTTGATTGGCTAGTTACAAAAAACTATTTTGCAGAGTTTCTTGGATATATCCAATTCAAATTACTAATTTTGTATTACTGTACTATTACATAATCACAACATGAAAACCCATCCGATTTATAAGGTGTTGAAAAGGCTTGAAAGTGAAGAGGAATTTCTAGAGTTTATAGATATTACTTTCACGGAAAAAGAG
Source organism: Flammeovirgaceae bacterium (assembly GCA_047633715.1). Classification (GTDB taxonomy): domain Bacteria; phylum Bacteroidota; class Bacteroidia; order Cytophagales; family Flammeovirgaceae; genus JBLIFI01. The sequence goes on along the minus strand of JBLIFI010000580.1, from coordinate 2,302 downwards.
CGGGAAATGATGTTGGAACGTTGGCGTATTTTCTCGGCAATTGAAAAAGGACTTTCCCAAAGAGAGGTTGCCAAGCAGGTGGAGTGTAGTGTCGCAACTGCCACTCGTGGGGCGAAAGCTTTCAGGCAAAACAAAGACCAAATCCAAAAATGGTTGGGAATTATGCAGGAAAAAGAAGATTGATTTGAGAATTTGTTGATGTGATGATAAAAAACAGACAAGCACTCCAGTAACGGAAATATAAAAGAGGCAATACTGCTTTTGATATTAAGGCACAAGCGGACGCTTGCGCTATGATTCATTGCAATTTTAGTATCATGTTTCATACTACCCCAATAACAGTTTTCAAACAGCTGAAAGACTAAACTACCAAAATTACTACAAGTTAAAATGGAAACACATAATTTGGCGATTCCCTACAAGGATGCTTTAGAGTATTATAAAATTATCAAAAATGACCAGCCCAGTTTCATTTTTGAGTCGAGCGATACGGCAAGTAAGGCGAGCAGACTTTCCATTTTAGGAGTAGAGCCTATTCTGGAGTTGAAGGGAAGCGGAGCTATTTGCCAAGTGAAGCAACTCCAACCAAGAGGGAAGCTTTTTTTTGATTTCGTAGAAGAGAAATTCGCTAATCATGTAGAAAAAATTTCCGAGGAAGAAATCCACTTGAATCTCCCTAAAACAGAGTTCAGAGGAGAGGAAAATGACCGATTTACTCGGCAGAATACGGCTCAGGTAATTCGGGAATTGTTGTTGAAATTCAAGAATGAGGAGACCAATTACATGGGTTTGTATGGCGCATTGGCTTACAGCTTTGTCTATTTATATGAGGAAGTCGAACGCTCCAAAGAATCGGAAATGCCAGATTTCCACCTCTTTCTGTTCGATACGGTTCTGTTTTTCAATCATTTGAGCCATAGCACTTCTATTTATTGCACTCGCCAAACTGCAGAAGAAGCCGAAGCCGACTCAATCCAACTCAAAAAAACGCTGATAGAAGGAAAAGTACAAGAAATTGTTACTCCAAAAATAGCTAACATGCAGTCGTCTCCAACCAATGAGAAGTTTATGGAGCAAGTACAGACTGTGCGTGATTTATGTGAAAAAGGCGAAGTAATGGAAGTGGTGCTTTCCAGAAAAATTACTGCGGAAATTGAAGGAGATTCATTGGCATTGTATGATTATTACAAGAAATTGAATCCATCGCCTTATATGTTCTTTTACGATTTTGGCGAGGAAATTCTTTTGGGAGCAAGCCCAGAAATGATGATTCGTTACGAAAGTGGCAGAATCACACTCCGCCCAATTTCGGGAAGCGCACCACGAGGAAAAAATACCATCGAAGACCATTTTCTGATGATGGAAATGCTCAATTCTGTCAAAGAGAAATCAGAATTGGATATGCTGATTGATTTGGGTAGGAATGATTTATCGAAGGTTTGCAAGCCAGGACTCGATATAGAACATTACCGAGTGGTAGAGAAATATTCGCATATTATGCATACTGTGGCGCAAGTTTCAGGGGAATTGCAAGAAGATAAAATTGGATTGGATGGATTGGTTTCTTGCCTAAATGCAGGAACACTTACTGGTGCACCAAAAGTGGCAGCCATGCGTTATATTGAAGAGATGGAGACGCATGACCGAGGATACTATGGTGGAGCAGTTGGCTATTTTCTTTTCAATGGCGATGTAAACACATCTATTGTCATTCGTTCTGCGTATATTAAAAACAGCGTTTTGAACTATCTTACAGGCGCAACTCTTTTGTACGAGTCTGACCCTGAAAGTGAGTTGAAGGAAACTCAATTCAAAGCGGCCGCCTTTATGCAGATTTTGAAGCAATTTGAATAATAAATATTAGATGGAATTAGGGCTTTCATAAAAATGATATTTGGCGTGAGACACACCAAAAAGAGCCTACATCTTTGGTGCGTGTCTCACGCACCACCCATCAACTCGCTGGAAATAGCATCTTATTTTTTTATGAAAAAGCCTTGTAGATGGAATCTGTTACCGTATTTCATAACAAAAAAACTAATACCTTTACGAAGACCAATAATAATAACTATCAAATAAGAAAATGAACAAATCAGTTAAAACAGAAGCCTATTGCGATATAAGATATGATAAGAGCGGACATATTCTTTACATAAAATTTATCGGAGATATGAAAGAGTCTGAATACAAAGACGTTTGGCGGACTGGAGTACAAAATGCATTTGATTTGGGGGTTGAGAAAATCATCATTGACCAATCAGAAATTGGAGACGTGCAATTTTTGGCTAGAGCTTGGGTAATC
>JBLIFI010000579.1:0-3013 GCA_047633715.1 Flammeovirgaceae bacterium | reverse complement strand
CTTTGCCATCATACTTCTTTTGTCATTGAGGCAACTTGATTTTGAATTTTTTCCTGTATTTCTCTAGTTCCTCCTCGTAATTCTTCTTCTCAACGAAATTGTATTTCTCATCAAATATGTATTCCTCGTACACAATTTTTCTGTTATTCTGCTTAGTCACATACACTAAAAAAGTGTTGTCATTCTCCATTAAAAATGCGCCAGCGAAATCGCCTTTCCGAGCTTTTCTGGAGAGTTCATAGGTGTTTTGAGCATCAATACTTTGTGCTTCAACACCACCTGTGCATAGTATGGCAATAAAAATTGCCGAAAGGCTAGCCAATAACTTAAAATTAGTTCTCATATTTTTGTTTTAGTTTAGAAGTACTTAGTGAGTTTTGCAAGTCGTGGAAACCCTCTTCAGATGATTATTACTCTTGCGAGTTAAACACCTAGTTTCGTTTTACTAAGGTAGGCAGGAGGCAAGGGCAAGTAAATAGTACAAATGTTCTGTTTTTGACTTTGCAGAGAATATTTAAAGCTCCAATTGGATTTTGAATGAATCAATAAATTTTGATTCGTTCAAAACCTATTTGACTGTTGGTGTATTGAGACTTGCCAAGTCTGAGTAGTTTAGATTTCTGAAATTTCGCAACTTTTATGACATTCAGTTAGAGAGACTTAGTAAGTCTTTGTAACACGTAAATTTTCTGCCAACTCCAACATCTATTTAGAACATGATTGAATCAGGTTTAAAACACCCTCAATCAGTTTTGAAAATTATTGAACTAGAATTGGCTCAATGAATATGAAATCATGCAGAATTATAGTCGCCATCTGCCTTTTGCTTCTAGCGAGTAGGATTGAAAAACTATATGCGCAAAATAACTTGCCCGTATTTTCCGAATTCCCCAACCAAAGGTTGCTAGAAGACAGAATTATACTCAATGTGTTAAAAGACAGCAAAGGCTTTTTATGGATTGGTTGCACAGATGGAACTTCAAGATACGATGGCTATGAATTAGAGACTTTCAATGCCTCTTTAGGAGACTCTTTGAAGTTGCAGAACAATTATGATTTTAGCTTATTTGAAGATTCTGAAGGAAGAATTTGGATTGGCGGGCATGATTACATTTCTGTTTTCGATTACGATCCAGAAAATTTTACCAGTTTCTGGATTCCCAGAAACGAGACGGCAACAATAAGTGAAAGGAATTAAATAACTTACTCCATTATATTTGTTTCTTTTTGGGCTATTCTTCGTTAAAAAAATTTGCCGTAGCGATGCTATGCCTACTATTTTTGCCTAGACTAGCCTCAAAAACAAACTGCGATAGCGCACTTTATTTAATTTCTTTCACTAAGAGATATTATTGAGGATGCGAATAACCAAATATGGTTTGCGGTGCAAGAAGGTTATGGAAAAGTTCATATCATTTCAGAACCCAATCAACAATTTGCTCATGATACTTCCTCATTTTTATGAAGGAGAAAATGGAAATTATCAGATTGCAACAAACCAAGAAGAGCTACAAACTTCCATCAAATCTTCTTCCTATTTGAAAGGTAGATATAGAGACAAGGAATCACTTAAATATCTCAAGTTCTTTGAAAAGTATGGCTTGCTTTATCCTCCAAAAGTATTCAAAGACAGCAATGGCAATTATTGGTACTATGGCAAAAGCTATCCATTACACTTTTTGGATGGGCAAAGTAATGGCCAACCTGTAGCGTTTTTGGGTGATTTTTGCTGGAATCTCACAGAAGATAAAAAAGGAAATTTGTGGTTTGCCATGAATAAGACCATACACACTTTGGAAGCTAACAAATTGCCTATTACCAGTTTCCTTTCTGCAAATACATTCATCACAGCCATTATTCAAGACGATTCAAATAACCTTTGGGTGTGTGCAAAAAAGGGAATTACTAAGTTCATAAAACAGGAAAATGGCTTTTTCAAACGAGAAAAAAACTGGCTTGCCGACAACACGCCAAAGCAGATTCGGGCATTATATATTGACTCCAAAAAACAGCTATGGGCAAGTGCTACAAATGGTTTATATCGGTTGAACTTATCGAAAACACAGTTTGAATACCTAGATTATCCAATTATAGGAAATAAAAACCCCTCTTCTGACTCCAGCTACATTTATAATATTTCAGAGATGAAAGGCGAATTATACTTCGCCTCAAGAGGTGGATTTTATAGGCTCGATGAGAAAAAGAAGTAATTCTACGTGGAAGCAGGCATTCCAAATACAGTATCAATCGCCTTTACAAAAGACCATGATTTTTGGGCTGGAGGGAGTAGCGGACTTTATAGGCTGAAAGGCAGAGATTACAAACATTACAAAGCTCAACCTGGAGTTGATGGAAAGCTTCAAGACAATGGAATTGCTTCTATCAATCCAGATGGAAATGGGAATTTGTGGATTGCGACTTTCGGAGGCGGAGTCAGTTATTTTGAAGTCAAAAGCAATCGGTTTTCCACTTTCAATCAAAATCTTGGGCTAATTACGAGCAATACCTATGATATTGTCAGACATAGAAAACAAGTTTGGGTAAGTCATTTGAAAGGAGTTAGCATTCTGAAAGCTGATAGTTCTGGCTTTACCAATCTCACTAAAGCCAACGCCTTGCCCATTGCTGAGATGAACAGAAATCCATTTTTCCAGTCAGCATCTGGGCAAATGTTTTTAGGTGGAAATGGAGGTTGGTTCACGTTTCATCCCGATAGTCTCAATTTCCAAATCAACCTGCAAGCGCCAACTATTTTAAAGTGGAGAATCAACTACAAGCCTATTTCACACAAAGACAAATTGCTTGTTTTTGGAGAGAGCCACTCCGACAGTCCAAAAAAAGCAACTATTTACCCTGAACACAAGAATATTTCCTTTGAGCTTTCCACAATGAATACGCTTTGGGGAGACCAAATAAAATATGCCTTTAAACTGGTTGGTTACAATGAAAACTGGGTGGAAGTAGATTATAAAGACAGAAGAATTACCTACACAAATTTGCCTGTGGGAAACTA
>JBLIFI010000578.1:0-3017 GCA_047633715.1 Flammeovirgaceae bacterium | reverse complement strand
CGAACTTCAAATAATGGAGGAAGGGAAATAAGGTAACTCCACCGAAACATTTTGATAGAACGAATGTTTCTATTTGTGATGAACAGATTTGTGACTAGAAATATTTTTAGATTCGCTATCTTGGGAATAGTAAATAAATAACTTACCTTTTTCTCTTGCTTCTTTTTGGTCTATCCTTCGTTGAAAATTTCGCCATAGCGATGTTATGACTACAATTTTCGCCTAGCCTAGCCTCAAAAATAAACTGCGATAAAAAACAATTTATTTCTCCACTATTCCTTACTGTTTTCCATTTTTTTATCTGAACCCATGAACCAAATCAGGCAGTATCTCGAAACTTTCACGGAAGTGAACGATGCCGATTGGGATTTTTTCTCTTCAAAACTGACTAAGCGGGAGTTTCCAAAAAAACAAGTGATTTTGAAGGTTGGAGAGATTGAAAGTCGGATTTCATTTATTCAAACAGGCGCAGTTCGTCTCATGATTCCAGGAGAAGATGAGAGGGAAACTACATTCGGTTTCAGCTTCGAGAATGAGTTTATTAGTGCCTATGATTCGTTCCTCACACAAACGCCTTCTACTTATCAGCTAGAAACTTTGATTGAAACTACTTTATTGAGCATCACACACCAAGACTTACAAGAGGTTTATAGCCAAACCAAGATTGGAAATTTAATAGGCAGACTTTCCTCTGAAAGACTTTACCTCAATAAATCCAAACGAGAACTTTCACTTTTAAATGATTCAGCCGAACAACGCTACCTTAATTTATTCACAGAAAGACCGAATTTGCTAAAAGAAATTCCGTTAAAATATGTTGCTTCCTACATTGGCGTAACGCCACAGGCACTCAGCAGGATACGTAAACGCATTTCTTAACCCAAGTTCATTGCAAATGGGCTAGAATAGTAAGTTCTTTGCAGAAACAAATAAGGAATTTTTATTAGAAATAGAGTTCCTGATTAGATTGAAATCATTGTTGGAATTGTATTGTTACTGAAAATAGTAGGTTGCTAAACTCACAAAAGAAGCCACTTTCAATATTTGATAAATTGATTATATAACAACAATTAAACTACCATTTTTGTCTTATTACTTGTGTGCAGCAAGTCCAATTGATACTAATTACTTGATACTTTAAATATATGGAAATACTAATCTTGATTGTCGTTCTTTGGTACGGGGGACTTTTCTTCCAAACCTTTTTTCTCCATCGCTACGCAGCGCACCAGACTTTTACCATGTCTAAGTTCGGAGAGAAATTATGCTTTTTCTTGACATGGGTTTTCCAAGGTTCTAATTACCTAAGTGCTAGAGCTTACGGAATTATGCACCGAATGCACCATGCTTATGCAGACACGGAACTCGACCCGCATTCTCCAAAATATGACGCTAATTTGTTCACCATGATGTGGAGAACAAAAACAATCTTTCTCGATATTCAAAAAAGGAAAACGGAGATTGACCCAATGTTTACGGTAAATATCCCAGAATGGAATGCCTTTGATAACTTGGCAAGTTCTAAAGTTTCAAGAATTTTGTGGGGATTGGCATATACGGCCTTCTTCTTCTACTTCGCAACAGCTTGGTGGCATTGGATACTTTTACCTGTTGCTTTTGCAATGGCTCCTATTCATGGAGTGATTATTAACTGGTTCGCTCACATTTATGGCTATACCAATTTCAAGGTAAAAGACACTTCTAAAAACTTACTTCCTCTCGATTTTTTAATGATGGGAGAAGGTTACCACAACAACCATCACAGATTTAGCAAACGTGCAAATTTCGGAGGCGTTCGTTGGCACGAAATTGACCCAACTTACCTTATTATGGTTGGATTGGACAAATTAGGATTGATAAAACTTAATAAAGCAACTGTTCCTGTGGAGCGTGAGGTTTATTAAAAATAGAAGAATGAGTATTTGATAGTAGTTCTTCTTTGGTTACTTGCTAAATAATAACATTCAAATACCCCATTTATAGTGTTTTCAGACACTATAAATGGGGTATTTGAATGTTAAACCCAATATTTCGTACCTGTCAATTCCTCAGACTTGCGGAAACTACAGAGGCTTAATCTTCAATATGTTTCTTCCAAGCCTGTTTAAGCACTTTCTCAGTTGTCTTTTGATTTTGTTCTCATCTTCTCCTTCCATAATTCCCGAAGCCCGCTTACATAACTTAGGTAGTTTCCTCTATATTCTTTATGGATTTGCTTATTCTCAAACCTATATTCACGAGTAATTGGGTTAAGTATTAACCTTACTTTTTGTAAAGTCATTGCTTTAGCTTTATTAACTCTTTTTGCAGGAAGTCAAGTTGCTTCTTTATTTCTTCGATTTCTTTAAAATTGTTGAGATGTAGTGTTTCTTTATTATCTCTCATTACACTATTAGTACCTCCATTTATTGTATTTGTAAAATAACTGTTATCATCCGAATTAATAAGTTCGGATGGGTTGATTTTAAACAAATCAGCAATGGATTCTATTCTGGATATTTTAAAGTCTGACTCTCCTCTTTCAATTTTAGAATAACCAGAAACAGACATTTTTAGATGGCTTGCCATGTTTTCTTGCGACCATCCATTTAATAATCTCAACGTCCGAACTTTATTGCCAAACTGGTTTGCTAATTTCATAGTAGATATTTAGTTACTGTTAGGATAAAAATACGCCTCAAGGATAGAAATTACAACTTTAAATATGAAGATTAATATTATTAAATTGCTTTACTTTGCAAAAAACAATTTAATAACTAATTCAATAAAGTATAAAACGTTTATCTTTGATTTGCTTATTATTTGCAATCATCCTAATTTCTTGCAATGTAGGAAGCGAGGATATTATCCCTAATGTAGAAATTCAGCCACAGGAACTGAATGCTATAAATCTGTCTAGTAGTGTGAACTTCAAAAACCTTTTGGAAGCTCAAGAAATTTTGATATCAAAGTTTGGTGTTAAAGTGGACAAGTTATCTGAAAATGAGCGAGAGAAAACCGTTAATGAAATTGAGATT
>JBLIFI010000577.1:0-3017 GCA_047633715.1 Flammeovirgaceae bacterium | reverse complement strand
AAAATCACCTAAAAAATCGGAATGCCGAACCATAACCATAAATACATTATGCTGATTTTTTTACGCAATCTTGACAAGAAAACTAACTACGTCATTATGGAGTCATTTATTTAATCTCTTTTACTTATTTGTTTTCTTGATACATGATACTTATATCGTGCTACTTTCTTATCAACCTCTTTGAAAAGGAACTTTCAATTCTACTTTCGTTCCCAGAACAGACTTGTTTTCTTCTACTATTTCAGAGATCAACAATTGAATGTTGATTTTCAGTTTTTCATTATAGCTTTCAATACGTTCTTTAATGATAGAGGTTGCCAAAGAGTTGTGTTGTTTGGCTTGCTGTGTCTGAATTTTCTTGCTTTCAGACAATCCAATTCCATTATCTGTAACCATAATATTTACCAGTTCTCCTTCTAGTTGGAAATTGATAGAAATGTTTCCGTTCCCGTTGATTACACCATGCTCAATGGCATTCTCTACAAAAGGCTGCACAAACATAGGCGGAATGGCAAAATCTTCCAACTCAATTTTCTCATCTACCTGAATGCTGTAAGTGAATTTCTCTTCCGATTGGAGTTGTTGAAGTCCCATGTAATTCTCCAGCATTTTGATTTCCTCGGAGATGGGAATGAAATTTTCTCGGGAATTTTCCAAAACCTGACGCATCAGCTTGGCAAATTTGCTCATATAAAGCCCTGCCTTTGGCGCATCATTCTCCAACATATAATTCTGAATAGAATCTAGCGCATTAAAAATAAAATGAGGATTGAGTTGAGAACGTAGAAACCGCTGTTCAATTTCAACTTTGGCAACTTTGGTTTGGATTTGCTTTTGTTGAGAACGGAAATACAATGCAAGCCCTAAAGCAAATAACGAAATAGCAGAGACTCCGACCACTACTAGCCATTGTCGCTGTTTGTTAATCTCTAAGTCTTTAATAGCCTGCTGTTCTGAGAGCTTGACAATTTCGGTCTCCTTCTTTTCCGCTTCATACACCTCTTCAAGTTCAGATATATAATTCTGGTGCTCTTTACTGCCTAAACTGTCTTTCATTGCTAAATGTTTCTTATGCCAAACCAAAGATTGTTCAAAATCTCTCATTCCTTCATAAGCTTCACTTTTGAATCTGAAAAGATGGATGGTTTCTTCTACAGAACCTGTTTCATCTATTTTATCAAGACATTTATTGAAAGAAATCAGACTTTTTGCATATTCTTTATTTGCCATATCATACTGGCCTAATGCGCTATGGTAACTCACATAATTAGATGACGAATCTAAAACCATTTTCGATAAATATGCTTTAGCTAGATCCATTTCATTCTTATCAATAGATAGCAGACATAGGCTAAATAAGGTACTGAATATTCTATCTTCCATCTTTCCTTTCTCGGCAATTTCTAAAGCGACCTCAAAATAAAATTGAGCAGAATCAAAATCAAAACGTCTTTTTTGGTAATTCCCCATCCCATCATATATGCTACTTATCATATATTGGTTTCCTCTATTCTTAGCAGCTTTCAGGGCAAGCCGGTAATACACAATCGCCTCTTCGTCATTACCTACAGCGCTTTTAAGCGAAGCAAAATTGCTATAAAAATTAGCTAGATAGTAATCAGGTTCTTTGGCTGTTTTCAAATATTTAATTGACTTCATATAATAATCAGAGGCCAAGAATTGCTTACCCATATCTTTATAAATAATTCCCATATTATTATAGAAAATAGCTTTTCCTACAGAGTCTGCATACTTTATACCTGCATCGTATTGCATAATGGCAGAATCATAATGCCCCAATAATTCATACACTCTTCCTATAGAATTGTAGGCCATTTCTGCTCCTTCATTGTATTCACTTTTTGTACTTACCTCCACCGCATACCTTAATGCAACCAGGCTTTCCTGATATCTAGAGGTTCTCCCCAATATCTGACCTTGAATAAGATGAGAAAGGGCAAGCCACTTTGTGCTATTCGCCTCTTTTGCATAGAGAATCGCCTTCTCTACATAATCATAAGAAGAGTCGATTGCAAAATAGGTATACCTTTCTGCTAAATCGCAATACCCTTCAGATACCATACTGTCAGGTGTACTTGCTTGTGATATATATTGTTTTATGCTGTCAATTTGATAACGGTCATCAAACTTTTTTTGAGCACTTGAAAGTGTGGCTAAGCATAGTATAAGAAGTGTTAGGGTGCAGTGTCTCATTATCGATTTGGAGTGATTTTAAATTCTATAGCTTAGCTATCAATTTGCTCGTAAAGCTAATGGAATGGTTGGGAATCATTAGTGAGCGTTACGAAAATTGAATAGGGGAGCAATTTCTCAGAAGTTCGTAAATTGGAAGTAACCAAACAGCCATCTTATGAATACTTTCGAGAAATTGACTGCCCCCCCTAAATGCCTTTTTAAACGAGAAAGGTACTCAAATTGATGAAGAAAGTGATTCGAGAACACTATTTTTTAGTGATTTTGTATTGAAACTGGTTTATTCGGTTGTGATGCAAATATCCTCACTGCGCCTGTTAATCTCAGAACTTCAGACAAATCCCACAGCTTCCACCCTAGGCTTTTCAGCAGGGATGTTAAGTCATGCTTCTACAAGGGTTTTTATTGTGAATAATAATATTTTTTTTACATAAAAATCACATAACCCTGTAAAATTTGCATCAAAAAAATCTTAATAACGATTAAAAAATAATTTTTAGTTATTTTTTTGTTAAAAAAGGCGGAAAATTGAGTTTGCAAAAGGGCGACTTAACAGCCCTGGGCTTTTCAGCGACAGCCTATTCCACTTTTCGAGATGGTTTCAGCCGTTTTTCCCTTTGCTATTTCAGGAAAGCCTTTTTGCATGTGCTAAGCAGTTACAATTGGATGCGCTTGAAATTCATTGATGAAATGGGGCTGATTAAATTGGTGGACGGTTCCTTGTTCCCAACTTTGCGCTCCATGGATTGGGCCGACTATAAAAAGACCAAAAAGAGCATTCGACTGCATCTGGAATTTGACTT
>JBLIFI010000576.1:0-3041 GCA_047633715.1 Flammeovirgaceae bacterium | reverse complement strand
ACTCCATTCATATTTCCCAATCCAACCATAGAAAACAGGTAGAACAAAAAGAATGGGCTGTAAACCTGCAAAGTAGAAAGTGAAATTACTTTTAAACTCTGCTTGGTTTTCAATCGGAGAATGCCGAATGTTTGGAAAAGCAGAAAGGCAAAAACTAAGAAAGGCGCAACAAATGCGAGTTGCAAACCGCCAAAGCCTAATATGGCACTCGTAATTCCAAAAGACATGGAGAGCCCAATGTTGAAAATGATTGCCAACAGAAAAATTTTCAAGCCAATGTGTTTGCCAATTTGCACTAAAACTGTCAAAGAAAACGCCCCAAGCAAAAGACTGAGAAATATGTAGGCATTTTCGGAGTTTGCAATTTGTTGCTTACTCTCAACAATCGTTCTGATATTCTGTCTGATTGCCTCTTTTCTAATCTGGTCTCCATAACCAGTATTCCGCTTTTGGAAGTTTTGGAATACCTCTTTTGGCTCAAAAAATTCAGGGTCGGAAGAATATGCGTATTTATTTACAACAACAATATAAGCTTGGATTTTCTGAATTGCCCGTTCGTCAGCAATTGCCTTATCAATCAGCTTTTGGTAATACTCGGCAGAGTTTTTATTCGACATTCTGCTCCTTGCTTCAACTACACTCGTTTCAGCAATATATTCTGATGAGCCAAAATACGTCTCATTGTATTCGTAATAGTTCCCAACATCTTCAGAAGAGTGTTCCTGAAGGCTGTAGAAAACATTATCGTTGTCAACTACATAACCGTCCACTATTTCCAATGGGAAGTAAATATTACCTTCATTTAGCATTTTAATATCTTCCGTCAACTCTTCATAACTAATCAATCCATCCACTTTTTGATTCAAAATATAGGTTGGGAGAAATGGCTGAACCATCAAAAGAGAAACTCCAGCGAAGTAAAGAAGAAAGCGGGATTGCTCAATAAATTTGAAATTGAAGCCAAAATCTCGCTCAATTCTGTATTGCGAGTTTTTATGAATCCAAAAAAAGAAAATCAAGGCGTTTACTACACTTACGCAAACAGTTAAAGACATGGCAAAATCCTCATAATCCGCCCAATAATCCTTCAAACTAACAGGATAAGCCAGACAGATTGTCGACACAAGTAGATAACTGGGAATTAGGTAAAGAAGCAAAAAAATAATTTTCGTTTCCCAAATCAGTCTGTAATTCGTCAGTAAATAATGATTGAATTCCTCTATTTTCTTTTTCATCGGGTTGGATTTTGAAGATGATGGCAATTTGCAAGTTTCAATAAGAGTGTGTTTAGATTATTTTTTTGGGAATATTACGAGATTTTCAAAATGGGCTTTCTAGGCATTTTCTCGCCAAATAGCCTAAGCTATGTGGCGAGAAAATAACGAAGTAAGTACTTTTGAAAAATCCTAAGAGACCAAAATAGATGATTCAAACACACTCTATCAGATGAAAGTTACGATTGATTCCATAAAAATAAGGAAATAATTTGGGAAAATTATCGAATCTGAAAGCGAGTTAAAACTCGCAACAGCCCTAATTGAGATTTGGAAGTCTCAATTAGAGCTATTTGATTCAAACCATCGGAAAGGTCTGTCTTGGGGTCGGACAGCCGATGCTGTTGCCATCAACACCATTTCCGAGGTTTTCTTTTTACATTTTGGTTGTCTGACAATTTATGTGATTCAAGGTGGTGCGTGAGACACGCAACGAGGAAAACTATATTTGATTGGCTAGAAATCAGGTTCTTTAATCTAGTAATTTTGACCTCCACAAAATTTGTCAGACAACCTACATTTTTAATTCTTCATTCTTATTTTTTTCATTCCTTTTTAAACTAACCCCAAACTCTTAAACTCTGCGTTCAGTACTTTGGTTGAATTTGTCTCTAGCCAGTTTTTCAGTAAATCTGAATAAATTTGGCGGAAGTCAATTTTATATTTCAAGTCGCCATTATCCAAATCCGTCAGGTTTGGTGGAGTGCCTACAAAACCTTGTTTTTTGAGTTTTCCACCTGCCAAGAAAACTATATTTGCCGTTCCGTGGTCAGTTCCTCCGCTTCCATTTTGAGCAACTCGCCTGCCAAATTCTGAGAATGTCATCACAAGTGTTTCATCCCAATTGCCTTCCTTCTTCAAATCGGTTCGGAATGCAGAAAGTGCTTCTGCGTAGTTTTTTAACAATCTTTCCTGCTTATTTCGCTGATTAGCGTGCGTGTCGAAACCGCCAAGGGAAACATAGTAAATTTGCGTGTCGGAGTCCGCATTTATCAATTTGGCAATTTGTTGTAAATCTTTGCCAATCGAATTCTGCGGATAGTTTGCGGTAGATTTCCCCGCTCTTTCTTTCTCAAACAAATAATCTGCGCTGGAAACCGTATTGGCGAGCGTTTGGTATAAATAACTCACTTGCTCCGAATGTTCATGGGAATGATGGTTTGCCAACGCCTTTATGATTGGCGTGTTCGTTGTCCGTTTCAGAAGATTGAAATTATTGGTAGCAAAACCACTTTTGGAGTCGCCTTTCATTGCCAAACTAAGCGTATCATCCATCTCCAGCGCATAATGTGCATTCAATTCCGATTTTCCAAATCCATCTAAATATCGCCCAATCCAACCCGTAGAAAGATATTCGTCTGATTTACTAGCAGTTTGCCAAATATCCATAGAGCGGAAATGCGAACGGTCAGGATTCGGATAACCCACATTATTGACAATGCAGAAATCTCCCTCTTTATACAATCGCTCCAATTTCGACAAAGCAGGATTTAACCCTTGGCTGTCAGAAAGCTTGATGACTTCTCTTTGGGGAATGGAAATTTTCGGGCGTTTTTGGTAATACAAATCATTGCCAAACGGTACAACCGTATTCAAACCATCATTTCCACCCGAAAACTGAATAATAACTAATTTCTTGTTGGAGTTCTTTAGCTTCTGAGCCGCTTCCAAATCCCAGCCTTTCAAGAATAGGGGAATCATGAAAGTTCCCGCAGTTGCCAAACCCGCTTTTCGTATAAAATCTCTTCTTTTCATAATGAATAAGTC
>JBLIFI010000575.1:0-3052 GCA_047633715.1 Flammeovirgaceae bacterium | reverse complement strand
TCATTTCTGGACGAGCCAAACCATATTCAAAAAACATTCGCTCATAAAATAAATCCACCGAAAAAGGCTTGAACCAAATTAAATTCACAACCCAGCTACTTGCTAAAAGTAGCACAAGCAGAAACATATTTTTCGTGAATTTCCCTCTATTGAATTTTCTTTTGAGCATAAAGTAGTCTCTAGTATTTAGTCCAAAGTCTGAAGTTGAAAAAGAAAATAGTTATCCGTTTTTCATCAACAAATCAATAATCATTCTCCGTCCATTTCTTGTCTGCCTCTTCTGATTTATCAACGCTGTCTTTCGGAAGTAACTTTGGATTTTCGCTTTCAATCTTTATTATTTTTGTAGCGGGTTCATTCATAATCTCCGCATCAATCTCCATTATTTCAGGTTCATCTTCACTTTCTTCGTTGATTTGTTGGAGTTTCTCTTCAATTACCTCTTCCAGAATCTCATCTCTCATTTCTTCAGATTTTGGGATATTCGTTTTCTTTTTCTTGTCTTCATAAAGCCCTTCTTTGCTTGGTTTGGCTTTGATAAGCCCTGCCATCATCACTATATTAGTTATAATAATGGCGAGCAGAAGAATTCCCTCATTGAATTCGGCAATTACCCAATCTTGCCCAAAGGTTTCCACAATAGAGTAGAAAAGCAACACGGTAATTAACCCACGAGGTGCAACTGCCGAAGCGGGGAAAATATTGCCTTTATCGAAAATGGCAAAGTATAAATACCTCGTTCCGAAAATGACTATCACAACTGTAGCTCCAATCAGCCAAACCATAGGTTCATATAATTGGCTAATGGAAATGGACATTCCGAAAAGAATGAAGAAAAAGGTTCTGACAATAAAAGAAGCTTCGAGCGTGATGAGTTTCAGTTGCCCGAGTTGCTCCTCAAAAGTATCTTCAATCAATAATTTTTTCAGCTTCCCTTGGAAGAAAATATGCTTATTGTTAATCATCAATCCGAAAGCCAATACGAAAATTAGGGAGGAAAGGTGGAAGAGTTTCCCTACTCCATAAAGTAGAAGCAAAACGGCAATTGGCAAAAATAGCTTTACTTGACCTGAAAAGCGTTGCAACAGCACAGTAATGGCATAACCCAAAAGTATGGCAATGAATAAAGTAACTCCCAGATTGGTAAAAATATGTCCTGCCAATGATTCATCTTTTCCCATTTTCAGCGCATCTGCCAAGAAGTAGAAAACCATGATTCCCATAATATCTGACAAGGCAGATTCAAAAATGAGAAATTCTTTTTCATGCTCACTCAAACTAGAAACACTCGGGATGATGATGGCACTACTCATAATTGCCAAGGGAATGGCATAAATCAGAGCTTGCAGAAAGGGTACATCAAAGAAGAACTTAAATAATACTCCAATTCCCAAAGCAATCAGAATCAGCAGAATGAAAGCGGCAAAGAAGGCGGATATCAGCAATTTGGATTTGCTTTTCTCTAGCTTCAAATCCAAAGAAGCTTCCAACACAATCATAATCAAACCTACATTGCCCAAAAGTGCCAAAATTGGGCGAGCTTTCATGGCATTGATGTCAATGAATTGACTAATCACAAATCCCGTGAGAATGAGCATTAGCACGGAGGGAATACTGGTTTTGCTAGAAAGTTTATTGAATCCGTAGGAAGCGATGATGATTAGCGCAATGCCAATTACCAGTTCGTACACCGAAAAATTTCCCATTTATATTCTATTTAGTCGTTCGTTCAAGGTGGTAATCAGTTCGTTGCCTTGTTGTTCATTTCAAAAATACACTTTCCCACAAGAAATCCCCAAAAGTTACTTGCTTTTGGGGATTTGGATAAAATGGGTTTTAATCTGAAAGCACTTCTAAAATCATTTGTCTGAAATCTTGTACAGGTTCTAAATCAAGTTCAATCAAACGGGAAACGAAATTTTTAAAGTCTGAATTACCTTGAACATTTTGCTTTTTAGTCGTTCTTTTCAATCCTTTTATCGTGTTTTCCAATCCGAAATCTGCCATATTCACATTTCCCAATTCAGCACAATCAGTCAACCATTTTTCAATTGCTTTTGGTTGGACTTCAATTAGAAAGCGGTTAGTGTTAGGTATTTTCAGTAGAATAAGAGATTCTTTTGTTTCGATTTGCTCGAAGTAAAGATAAGAACCTGGTTTGTTCTTATCATTATCAATAACTCCAATTAAACATTGGTTTTTAAGTAAAGGCTCAGTTTTCACTTCTCCAATCACTCCATTGCAACCATTCGCTTTCCTGATAGATTTACCTAGAATCCACTCAAAAACGGCTTTATCAGCAAAACACTCTGTAATAATTCTATCTTCTTGAATCATGCGGGAATGAAGTTATCGAGATTCATGAAAATATCTACATCCATAATTTGTCTTATTTCTTTCTCATCAGTAACCTGTTTCACTTTGGTTTGGTAATCTTCAAAATAAGTGATGAAAAGTCCCAATTCTTCTAGTGGAGTGGTCTCCAAAATGGTATCGAAAAGGTATGGGCTGTGTGTGGCAATAAAAAACTGATTGGATTCAGATTGCACAATTTTGTTGGCAAGTTCCCAAATATAAGGCGGATAGGTGTGACTTTCGGGTTCTTCAAAAAGCAAAATATTGTTTTCATTGGACTCAATGGCGGCAATATGGAAAAGCATTCTTTGTAGAGTATCAGCAGTAAGTTCGTAAGGATATTTATAGACAATTCCATCTACATTCTTTTGAACTTCCAAAGAATTTCCATCAGAATTAACTACTAAGTTCAAGGAGTAATCTTTGAAATACTCTCCTACTTCTTTTCTTAAATTTTTATTCTGTAAAAGAATCAGGGGCAGATTTTCTCCGTTTGGAGAGGATAATAACAAGTCAGATGTAGATGTGGCAGAAAATTCAATTTTTTTCTCAAAATCATATTTCTTGATGATGGATTGGTACTTTGCACGAGTATTATTTATTCGCTGGTCATGCTCGCTAAATTCAAAGAAATTATCCTCTGTAAAAAGCTCTTCTAAATCTCTCTGAATACTAGAATCTGTGCGAAAACTCTCCC
>JBLIFI010000574.1:0-3075 GCA_047633715.1 Flammeovirgaceae bacterium | reverse complement strand
AATTGTTCTTGTTGAGTTCGGCAATACAAAATCTCCGAAGGATTGAAACCTTGAATCAATTTGTCGATGTAACTCAATTTTCCCTGTGCCACCAAAAATTCTCCTGTGGAAGCATCCAAAAAGGAAACTCCTACACTATTTTTCTTACCAAAATTCACGCAAGCCAAATAGTTGTTTCGCTTCGTATCTAGCACATTATCGTTGAAGGAAACGCCAGGAGTTACGAGTTCAGTAACTCCTCTTTTCACTACGCCAACCGCATCTTTCGGATTCTCCAACTGGTCGCAAATGGCAACTCGTTGACCCGCCCGAACCAATTTTGGCAAATACGTATCGAGCGAATGATGTGGAAAACCCGCCAATTCTATGGCAGAAGCCGAACCATTGGAACGTTTCGTGAGAATAATATCCAAAATCTTACTTGCCTTGATGGCATCTTCCCCAAAAGTCTCATAAAAATCTCCTACTCGAAACAATAACATCGCAGTCGGATGCTTCGCCTTAATGGCGTTGTATTGCTTCATCATTGGGGTTTCCTTCTTCTCTTTTGCTTTTTTTGCCATGGTAAAATCATCAGTCGTTGCGCTCAATTAGATATTCCGCCAAAGTTAGGAGAATTGAGAGGAAAATGGTAGGCGATTAAAGATAGTTTTGAGGTCATTATTCCAATTGGAAAGGAATAATTCAAACTACAGAATTAGATAACTCCAAAAGGCAATTTGTAAAGCTGTATGAACTGCTGTAATTATGAATAAGATGAACAATGGAATTTTGTTGCGATAGGCAAAAATAGTTGAAGGAATAAATGCCAACAGGAACATTCCAAAGCTAGCCAACCTTAAAAACAGCTTAATTTGTAGAGTTTATTTTAGGTTCAATCGCTAATTTGGGTATTGAGTACAATTCATGGTTTTTACTTTCAGATGTAAGCCTGGACGCTTGCACCAAGAAAGGCTGGCGCAGGTTCTTGAAATAAAATTCTTAGAAAAATACAACGCTTTCACCAAAAAAAGCGATTGAACCAATTTTCATCTCTACAAATTAATGTTAAGCAGATACAATTTTAGTTTTCAGTTTAGTGCAACCTTTGTGGTTCACTAAAAAAGTTGTCAAATGAAATTCACTCACATTTTTACATTTTTATTTTTTATGCTCTCCAACTTGCTGTTTGCTCAAAACATGAAAGACTACAATGGAAATTGGAAAGGAGTGGCTGAAAGCGAAACGGTTTTTAATCTGCCCATAGAAATAGAACTCTCTCAATCCAACAAAGGAGTTTTTAGACTTTCTAACCCGAATTTCAAAATTAAAAAAGACTTCGATGTAATTCCAGGCAAACCTATTCAGATTCAGATTATGGATAATCTATCTTTTTCTGGCTACCAATCTGAGGCTGGATTGAGAGGTTTTTTAAAAGCTGGATTGTTATTTTATCATATTGATTTCATCAAAAGATCTGATGGTAAATATGAAGGAGTTTGGAATATGCTTTTTGTGGATAAGTTAAAATCCAAAACACTCTATTTGAGTGTGGAAGATGGCTCAGAAGATGATTACCAAGCTTATCCTTTTTTTGCCGATAACCGATTTACGGGAACTTGGTGCGGGAATTTCCAAAAAGAAGGAGACAAGCTTAACTTTTTTGATCTCAAAATAGGCTTGAATTTCGAAGGAAAACTCCTGACAAATAAAATTGAGTTGGAGGTTCGTTTAGGAAAGCATACAATCTCTAAAATCAGTTTTGAAAAATATAATCAAGACTGGAATTATAGTCGCTTTGTAGATGAGAAATTCGATTTCAGCAAAGACAAAAGCTTGGAAGAGCTAGAATCTTTGATTGTAAAAGACAGTCTAATCAACACGCATAGTGTACTGATTTCCAAAAAAGGAGAGATGATTTATGAAAAATATTTTCATGGTTACAATCAGAATGTACCTCACGACACACGTTCTGCTTCTAAGAGTATTTCGTCAGCCATTGTAGGAATTGCAAAGACAAAAGGATTGTTTGAAAGTACAAACCAGTCACTTTTTGAATTTCTTCCAGCCAAATATCAAGTTCATAAAGACAGTTTGAAATCGGCTATAGATTTGCAAAGCCTACTCACCATGAGTTCAGGATTAGATGCCATTGATTTTGGAATAAAGAGAAAGTCTCTTGCTTCTGAAGATAATTATCAGCCCACGCCAGACTGGTTTGAAACGATTTTGAAAGCTCCTATGATTTATAAACCAAACACGCATGCGAATTATGGCTCTGCAAACCCTGCATTGCTTGGCTTGGCGGTTGATAATATGGTTTCCGAACCTTTAGAGCTTTTTATGGATAAAACTTTATTTCAGAAACTTGGAATCTCAAACTACGTCATCCAAAGCAATGCAAAAGAACTGCCCTATTTTGGCGGAGGAATGTATTTGACTCCTAGAGATTTGATGAAGTTTGGAAACTTATATCTCAACAAAGGCAAAACAGATTCGGAAACTATTCTACCCAAAAAATGGGTAAAGGATTCATTCAGAAACTATCGAGTTTTGGAAAACACAAATAACAAAAATGGTTATGGTTATTTTTGGTGGCATCATACTTATGAAGTGAATGGAAAAACTATCAGTTCAATTGAGGCAAGAGGAGCTGGCGGGCAATATATTTTTGTAATTCCCTCTCTCAAATCTGTAGTGGTCATTACTTCTGGCAACTATCGGAACAGTAAATACAATCAGCCAGAGTTGATTTTGGAGAAATATGTTTTGCCTTATTTAGTGAAGCAGTAAAACTTCTACTCCGATTTGGATTTATGAAATCATTAAAAACGAGTGATGGGAAATTGGTAATTCTGCTAATTTCCCATCACTCGTTTTTAATGTCATCTAACATAGTACTGTAATTTTTCATTTTCCTCGGGTTTGAGAATCCGTGCCTATCAGAACTGACCGCCACCGTGGAACGGTTCTGACAGGCACGGATTTATTTTTGTATAGTAGTATGACCATCTAAGGAACGGGGAATAAATAAATGCGTGTTTTGTTGCAGTTTATTTTTGAGGCTAGTTTAGGCAAAAAAGTTTGGCATAGCAC
>JBLIFI010000573.1:0-3076 GCA_047633715.1 Flammeovirgaceae bacterium | reverse complement strand
GTGTACGTCTAAATGCAGTTTTCAAAAAAATAATCAAACTAAATATAGCGCAAGTGTCCACTTGTGCCTTATATCCAAAGGCAAGCATTATACGCAAAGACTCTTTTCTGCATTTAGACGTACACCCTGCGTAACATCAGTAATCATACGAATATGAAAAAGACACTTATAATCATTCTATTATTTGCCATTGTTTCCTGCCAATCAGCAGTAGAGAATGTGGCAGAAGCAATAATTGTAGCAACAGACAAGGGAATTCCGGTAATGCTTCCGCCTAAATTGGAACAAGACAATATTGAAATTAAGCAAAGAAATGTCTTTAGCGTTCTTATAAATGCCAATGATATGCTGTTAGTGGAAGAAGAAATTCATCACTAATAATGGAGCGGATTCTCCTCTGTCTGAAAGTCCAGATAAAGCCGTCATATCTTTAAAAACAGATAGAGGAACCAGTTACGAGCTGTATATAAAAGTAAGAGATATTTTGCAGGAGACTTATACAGAATTGAGAGCAGAACATATTGGTGTCTCAGTAGAAGAATTTATCAAAATAGCCTCAAATCGTAAAGATTCTACCAATCAAGTGCTTTATGACAAAGCAAGAGAAGCTTATCCTATCATGATTTCTGATGCAGAACCCACAAGTGTTTCAGAATAGTATTCTCAAGAAAAGACTTTTCAGCTATGCAAGCAATTATATTCATAGGAATCCAAGCCACAGGTAAAAGCACTTTTTATGTGCGGAATTTTCTGAATTCCCATGTGCGGATTAGTATGGATTTGTTGAACACTCGGAATAAGGAAAATAGTTGGCTGGAGACTTGTTTCAAATCACATCAGCGTTTTGTGGTGGACAATACCAATCCAACTAAAGAAGAGAGAGCAAAATATATCAATTCAGACAAGAATGAATTGCTTTTCCAAAGAGGAATTAATTTCAATGAATTGCCCAAATGGCAAAAAAGAGGTGTTGGCTTGTTTTGGGAGGAATACGAAAAAGCAGGCTGGAATCCGAAACTCCAACGGGAAGAAAAAAGTCTGAAACAAAGAATTAAGGTTGATTTGGAGCTTCCTATGAAAGATGAATACAATTTTTTTATCAAAAATATTTTGGAGAACAAATGAAACCACAACAAAACATAAGCTGGGAAGCATTCAAACAGAAAGTTTATTATTCTGATAGTGGAATACTAATGGATGTTTTGGTATTGAATACAACTTTAGCTGATTGGGAAATTTGGGTTGATTTTGTGAATAGAAACTATAGAGTTGAATGGTATAAGATGGAGTCAGAAATACCTAAAGAAAGAATAGATTTTGGCTTTGTAGAAAAGAATCTTCTTGGGAATGCGACACACGCAAATTCTGCTCACATATTTACAGGGAAAATTCAAATTAATTCACATTTCTTCTGGCATGAAGAAATTGAAAATGACCTTGACCCCAGAGAATTCAAAACCATAGAAGAACATTATTCTCTAATCGAATTTTTGATAAAAATGTCAACGGTTTTGGAAAAAGAGGTGATTGTAACTCCAGAAAACGGGAGGGAATATATTCTGATTTCCGTAAATCAAGAAAAAGTAGAGTTCCCAAATATTACTACGCCAGTTACTACTAAAAAGCAATTGAATAGTTAGCGACAAAAACTACAAAAAAATGAAAACCATAAAATACCCTGCTCGCTCAGAATGGGCGGAACTCCTCAAAAGACCTGTTTTTGAAACGGTTTCCCTACAACAGAAAGTAGCGGGAATTTTGCAAGAAATTGCCCAAAATGGCGATTCGGCAGTCAAAAAATTTACTGAGCAATTCGATAAAGTGAAATTAGATGATTTGCTAGTTTCTGATTCAGAATTTGCTGAGGCGAACGATTTGGTGGATGAAGAGTTGAAGAAAGCCATTCAGATTGCCAAGCAAAATATCCAGAAATTCCATGAAGCGCAATGGGAGAAAACTGTTGAGGTGGAGACGATGGAAGGCGTGAAATGTTGGCGAAAATCTGTGCCAATTGAGAAAGTAGGCTTGTATATTCCTGGGGGAACTGCGCCACTTTTTTCTACTTTGCTCATGTTGGGAGTTCCTGCACAAATTGCTGGCTGTCAAGAAATTGTACTTTGTACGCCCCCACAGAAAGACGGGAAAGTCAATCCAGTTATTTTGTTTACAGCCAACTTATTGGGAATTAAATCGCTCTATAAAATTGGTGGAGTTCAGGCAGTTGGTGCAATGGCTTTCGGCACGGAAACTGTGCCAAAGGTTTACAAAATTTTTGGACCAGGAAACCAATATGTAACTGCCGCCAAACAATATGTGAGCCAATTGAACACGGCAATTGATATGCCTGCTGGACCCTCAGAAGTTGCTGTGATGGCAGATGAAGCTTGCAATCCTGCTTTTGTAGCTTCCGATTTACTTTCTCAAGCCGAACATGGTGAAGACAGTCAAGTGGTTTTGGTTACCTACACAGAAAGTATTCTCGACCCAATCCAACAAGAAGTTGAAAAGCAATTGGCAAAACTCCCAAGAAGAGAATTTGCCAAAAAAGCATTGGAAAACAGCCAGATGATTTTGGTGAAAGATGAAACCGAAATGCTAGATATGATTAACGAATATGCGCCTGAGCATTTGATTATTGCCACCAAAAACTATTTGGAGCAAGGAAACAGAATCAGAAATGCAGGTTCAATTTTCTTGGGGAATTACACACCTGAGTCTGCTGGAGATTATGCTTCTGGCACAAACCACACACTTCCAACGAATGGACACGCCCGAACTTACAGCGGAGTTTCCTTAGATTCATTCATCAAGAAAATTACTTTTCAGGAAATCACGAAAGTGGGAATCAAAAATATTGGAAATGTGATTGAACGAATGGCAGAAGCTGAATTATTGGAAGCGCACAAAAATGCGGTAACATTGAGATTGGAGAGTTTAGAAAAGTAAATCAAAAAAAGATAAATTTTTCTATAGAAATTGAGACTTCACTTTGGCAGGAACTATCGCACTCTGCCAAGTGAAGTCTCAATGTTTTAAATTACTTTATTCAACGCATCAATATATGCTTCTACAGAAG
>JBLIFI010000572.1:0-3083 GCA_047633715.1 Flammeovirgaceae bacterium | reverse complement strand
TGGCAAACATCCAAATCAAACTGGGCAACACAGAAAAAGCGGTGGAAGCTTTGACCGAAATTATGACAAACCACGGAGATGATATTCTGGGCGATGATGCGACTTTCCTACTCGCCACCCAATACGAAGAGAAATTGGCAGACAAAGAGAAAGCCAAGGAACTCTACCTTAAAATCCTGACCGATTACCCTGGAAGTATTTATATTCCTGAGGCAAGGAAAAGAGCGAGATTGTTGAGAGGAGATAAGTTGTAAATGTGCATTGGAAATGCAAATCTAGGTTACGGTGCGCAATGGAATTGCGACCGAGCAGGGAATGAACATTTTAATTATTTTCAGAAATTACTTTCTGAATTTTTTGATTTGAAAGTATATACTGGTTAGAAATCAATTGACCTTCGGAACGTGTACCAGAGAAAAAAACACCTACCAATTCATCTTTAGAATTTATTACAGCACCTCCGCTTATTCCTCCTGGCTCATTATTTAACACGACCCATTCATTATATTCTAACCCATAAAATTTCATGTTAAATCCATTCGGAAACTCATCTAAGCACTTTATTGACCCATCCCTACACAAAACATCTGTTATTCTTTTTGCCTCAAATTCATAATACTCATGTATATTGGTTTCTTGTACTTGATGCTTTGAATATGCTTCATAGCTACCAAACTTATATTTTTTAAGAACAAGTTTGGAATAGCCACCAATAATAATTATCTCTCCATTACTATGATTCTGAATTTCCGTTTTTGTTGGTGTAGAATTTGTAATTTTTAGAGTACATATTTTATCATTAGTAGTTATTTTACATACAGCTAAGTCATGCCATTCTCCATTATTCTGAAGATACTCCTTATACAAAACCTTTACTGTGTAGCTCTTTTTGTTGTAGTACGCTTCCCAAGAAACTACTTTTTCAGTATCAGAGTATTCCCCATTCTGTTCATGGTCGATTTCATCTTTAACAACATGGGCTGCAGTTAGAAACAAGCCATTTTCAGATATGAAAAATCCCGTACCAGAATCAATAACTTCTCCATCTTTATTTTTAGATAAAATAATACAAGTTGCATTCTTAAGTTTTGACATAACTACAGTTTATAATTCTATTTGAGTACAAGTTAGTAGATTATTTACAGGAAGAAAACCTTACTTCGCTCGGTCGCAATTCCAATGCGCACCGTAACCTAAAAAGGTATTTCCAATGCCGAAAACACCTATGGGAAACAGATACAAAATCCGAGACCAAGAAGGAATCTACTTCATTACCAGCACAGTTTCCGCTTGGATGGATTTGTTGTTTCTATGTAATCTTCCTATCAAGTATTCATCTCTTTTTCCCAAGTAAAGGAAAGTCTTTTCTGATAATCTGAACGCTCAAAAACAAAATTGAGACAAGCATAATAGGCATAACTATGTGCCAAATTTCCATAGGTTTTATTACAGACCCGTTTAAAAACAGCACTAGAAAACTTAGTAATCTAAGGAGAGTAAGAAATGTTATTTGGCAATAATTCCCTTCCCTATTCTTGAAAACATTCAAAATTGCAAAACAGATGAAAAAGTATTCCAAATACTGAATCTCTGACCCAAACTTTACATTATGTCTCTCATGCCAAAAAAAGCAAGTGAACATGAAGTAAACCAAGATTGTTCCAATGAAATAATGTCTTTTCCCAATTCTAGTTAACTGCATTTTATTTTCTATTTGGAGAGTTCTAACTTTGCCACTTTACTATCTTACCAATTTGCCATTTGAACCGATGATTAAATACACCAAACATTTCCTAAACAAGCTAGAAGACATTTTTGCTGAAAGCGATTACATACTTCGGTATGAGAAAGGGACTTTCAAATCGGGATTTTGTGTATTGAAAGATACAAAAGTAGCCATCGTGAACAAGTATTTCCCCCTAGAAGGGCGAATCAATTCTTTGGTGGAGATTTTGAAAACCATAGAGATGGATTCAGAAGTATTCTCCGAAAAGAACAAAAAGCTATATGATGAGTTGCAGGATAGTCCAACGTCTTAAGTCCGAAGTCTTTAGTTAAAAGTAAAGGCTCAACCAGATGTTTAGGGAAAGTGCCTAGTTTTTCGAGAGGAATCTGACTTTGACAGAAGCTATCGCACTCTGCCAAGTGGATTTCCTTAAAATCCTAGTTGAACCCAAAGTAAAGTCTTGAAAAGAATTTATCTCTAACAAATACGATTGAATGCTAATTATTTATAGAACTTTGTACTTATGACTTTGGACTAAAGACTATTTTTAAAAACAGATTTATGAAAATCACTTTCCTCGGCACGGGAACTTCGCAAGGCGTTCCCAGTATTGCTTGCCAATGCGAAACTTGCCAATCCACCGACTCGAAAGACAACCGAACTCGTGCGTCTATCATGGTGGAAGTGGGCAAAACCAATTTTGTGATTGACACAGGAACGGATTTTCGCCATCAAATGCTTCGGGAGAAAGTGATGAAGTTGGATGCGGTGGTTTTCACTCATGCACACAAAGACCACACAGCTGGCTTAGATGATATTCGCCCTTTCTATTTCATGAATAAGAAAGATATGCCCATTTATGGCGTAAAACCCGTAATTGAGCAACTCAAACAAGAATTTGCCTATATTTTTGCCGAGTTCAAATATCCTGGAGTGGCAGGAGTGGAAGTGAATTTGATTTCCAAAGCAAATGATTTCCAAGTTGGAGAAGCCAAACTCACGCCTATTGAGGTAATGCATTACAAGTTGCCAGTTCTCGGTTTCCGAATCCAAAACTTTACTTACATCACCGATGCCAATTTTATTTCTGAGGAGGAATTGGAGAAAGTGAAAGGAACGGAAATATTGGTATTGAATGCACTCCAAAAAGAAGAGCATATTTCACATTTTACTTTAGAGCAAGCCATTGAACTTGTCCAAAAAATTCAACCAAAAGAAGCATATTTCACACACATGAGCCACAGAATGGGTTTGCATGCTGATATCTCCAAAGAATTGCCTGAAAATATCCATCTAGCTTACGATGGTTTGAAGCTTGAGATTGAAGAATAATCGCATTAAAAAGAAAAAAGCTTCT
>JBLIFI010000571.1:0-3084 GCA_047633715.1 Flammeovirgaceae bacterium | reverse complement strand
TTTTTTAAGATACTTTAGAGTGAAATGAAAATTTGCCTAAAGCCTTTCCCTTTCTAAGTTATCTTGTTCATAAATCTGTGAAGTGTCTAAATCCAAACAGAGCAATTTGCCTAATCCATCAGTTTCAAAATCATAGAAAACAGCTCCATTATCTAGGCAAATTACTTTTTGGTTGTCTTTTATGGCAGATTTGATTTCTGAAAGTGAAGTTGGAGTATGTCCATGAATAATTGTCTTGCCTTTTGCTTTGTTTTCAGAATACTCAAAATCACGAATCCAAAGCATTTCCTCTGATTTTTGAAAGGGTGTTTCACTCTTGAAATCGAAGCCTGCATGAACCAAATAATAATCGTCTAATTCATAATAATAAGGCAAGGAGTTTAAAAAGTCAGAATACTTGGGCTTAAGCTCTCGAAGGTTCCTTTCAAATAGGTTTTCTAGTCTATTTGTACGCACTGTTTTCAGGAGTATTCTTTCATAAGAACAACTTTCTAGCAAATCGTTCTCATGATTTCCCCTCAACGGAAAGACTTGATAGCCGTCTTCAATTAACTGAATTACAAAATCCAAAACACCTTCGCTGTCAATTCCTTTATCTATAAAATCGCCCAAGAAAAATAGGTAATCTGTTTTGGAGAGTTTGAGTTGCTGAATAAGATTGGAAAGTGTTTTCGGGCAACCATGAATATCAGAAATCACGAACCTCCTAGTGGCTTTTTCGGTAGATAGAATAGGAGATTCTCCAACAAGAATAGTACTATTTTTGTTGGAGAAAAGGCTTTTAAATTGCTTGGATAGTGCTGAGAACATGTGCTTAGGAGTACTGTTTGACTTTATGTATGGTTGGATTGAATACACAATGCCGTTAAGTTAGTGTAAATTTGGCTCAAGCATGGACGCTAAACACCACAAAAATTGTCAGACAACCTACTTTTTGTAATACTCTGAACATCATATTTTTACTTTGCTATATTTCTATTTTGTACTTGTACTTGCTTAGTTTTGTGTTTTATGAAATCTGACCTGAAATGAAAAAAATAAATTGGTTTGCGCTTTGTACTCTTCTCTCGTTCTTCATTGGTTCTTGCCAAAGCCAAACGATGCCCGATAGGAAAGGCAAAAAGAAAGTAGAAAGTAAATCTGAACATATAGATATGAATCAAGTACGATTTGCCACATTCAATACCGCTTTAGAGCGAGCAGAAACTGGGCAATTGATTCGAGATTTGACAACCAAATCGAATCCGCAAGCCAAGAAAATTGCCGAAATCATTCAACGCACAAATCCCGATATAATCGCCATTCAAGAATTCGATTACGATTCGGAAGGAACGGCACTCAAATTATTCAAAAGCAATTATTTGGAAGTCAGTCAGAATGGAGCAAAGCCAATTAAATTCCATCATGCAGTTGCTTTTCCATCTAACACAGGTTTGCCTAGTGGCGTTGATTTCGATGGAAATGGCAAAACCAACTCCCCAAACGATGCTTTCGGATTTGGCAAACATCCTGGGCATTATGCTTTTGCTATTCTCTCCAAATACCCAATTGACCAGAGCGCCACACGTACTTTTCAGTATTTTTTGTGGAGAGATATGCCTGAAAATAATATGCCACTGAATACAAATCAGAAGCCTTATTATTCTAAAGAGGCAACCAATATTTTCCGACTTTCTTCTAAGAATCATGTAGATGTTTCGGTAAATGTAAAAGGAAAGATTGTGCACTTATTGGTGGCGCATCCAACTCCACCCGTTTTTGATGGCGAGGAAGATAAGAATGGCAAACGGAATTATGACGAAGTGAGATTGTTTGCCGATTACATTGGCGAAAAAGAAGGAGCTAAGTATTTATATGACGACAATGGGAAAGAAGGCGGTTTACCTGCCAATGCAGATTTTGTGATTTTTGGAGATATGAATGCCGACCCAAATGATGGAGATAGTTATGACACGGCAATCGACCAATTACTCAACCACCCAAGAGTGAATCAGAATGTTGCCAAAGGCGAATTTGTTCCGCAAAGTAAAGGTGGTTTGGAGAATTCGAGAAACAAGAGTTTTCTAGGAAACCAAAAAGGAAAACCCGAACACGATACTTCCAATTGGGGATTGCGAGTAGATTATGTATTACCTTCCGCTTCGCTTTCCGCCATCAACTCGGGTGTTTATTGGAACTCCAAATTCGATAAATTGGAGTATTTGACCAAAGAGAAGGAGAGTTCTGACCACCGTTTGGTTTGGGTAGATGTGGTTTTGGGAGAGTGAGAGGTGCAGTTTAAAGGAAATATTTTATGTATGTTTGATAGGATTATCTGAATGAACTGTGCCAATAGACATTCCATGTTTCTATTCATGCAGATGTTTACAATTTGTAAAGGAACATTATAATCTAACAATGCCAAACATGGAATGTCTAAATCTGTGATAGTAAATATGAATTTCAAAGAAGTAATAGAAAAGGTCTTTCAGAAGGTCGAAGGCATGGAAGATAAGGGAGAATTGGCATCTTATATTCCCGAATTGGCAAATATAGATTCAGGGAATTTTGGAGTTCATATTACAACTATTTCTCGTGAAGATTTTGGCTTGGGCAACTTCCAAGAGAAATTCTCAATTCAGAGTATTGCAAAAGTACTTTCACTCTGTTTCGCCTATAAAATGCTTGGCGAAAGTATTTGGGGCAGACTTGGCGTTGAGCCTTCTGGCACTCGATTCAATTCGCTCATACAACTTGAAAGTGATGATGGTATTCCCAGAAACCCATTTATCAATGCGGGAGCAATCGTGATTTCAGATATTCTCTTGAGTAATCTGGAGAATCCGAAAAAGGATTTGCTGGATTTTATCAAAAGCCTTTCGGAAGACCAAAATATAAATTATTCCGCAAAAATTGCTGGCTCTGAAAAGTCGGTCGGATATCGGAATGTGGCGCTGTGTAATTTCATTAAATCTTTTGGCAACATCGAAAACGACCCTGAAGATGTGCTGGATTTCTATTTTGATTTATGTTCCCTTGAATCAAACTGTAAACACCTTTCAGAACTATTTTTGTTCTTGGCAAACAATGGAAAAACTGTTCATG
>JBLIFI010000570.1:0-3085 GCA_047633715.1 Flammeovirgaceae bacterium | reverse complement strand
GCTCTATTACTAAAGAGCAACCTGCGATTCCGCCTGTTGGGTAAATATGAATTTCTTGACGCAAATTATCATAACGAATTGTGCCATATTCTTTTTTGAACGAATCATATTGCAAAACTGCTTTCAAGAATAAATACACCTCTTGTAGACTTCTGTTTTCAAAGTAGAACTCCTTAATAGGATCAGATTCTTCACAAACATTCTGTATGATTTTGACTTGGCAAGTCATTTCCTGCTCAAATCCACACGGCTCAGAAGTTTCTATTGCAGGATGGAATTTTTTCAAATGATATCTTTCTGATTTCGGTTTCAAGCCACCTAATGCAAATCCTTTCACATCTTCGGGTCGTTGGATTGGCAAATTTGTCAGATAACCTCCGAACACAAATCCCGTATCATTCTCGAAAATGGCTTTTTTCCAGTAGCCTGAGATATAAAACCCTTCAATTTCCTCTATCTTCAATAATTTACCAAAATCAGTTTTACTATTTTCTTTAATAATCTCAATCTTGCTTCCAAAAGGAATCAAAGTAATTTTTTCAGAACCAAGAAATGGTTCACTTCGCATCGAAAGTCCATTAAGAGTCAAAACATTCATCTTGACTTGGGCTTTTACGCTACTTATGAGCAAAAGGAATAGTGGAAAAAGGTATAAACACTTCATGGCAGATTTTGTAAATCAATATTGGTTATAATCATTATCCGATTTGGCAGTCGGGTAAGTGATATTCTCCTTAAATTCCTCAACAGAAAGCTTCTTTTCGAACTTATCAGATTTGTAGGCAATCAATTTTCCACTCAGAACAGCATCAATTACAATTCTGCTGAACTCTCTATTTTCTCCATTAAAACCGATGTTCAAAGGGCTAGAGAACTCCACTCTCAACCAAATGGAAGATAGCCACTTTGCTTTTTTGTTGATTTTAGGAAGTCGCTTAGGCTTTTCGAAAATTCGGGTGGAATCAAGCTTTTGCCAGCTTCTTACTTCGGAAAATAAGTTACCTTGATTTTGGTAAATCAATTCAAAATCGTCCCATTCCTTCTCTAGCCTTACAGAATCACGATTATCCACATACATTTTCTCATCGGTAACAGGTTGCTGATATTGGTAAATTACCGATTCGTACCAACTGTAATCCAATGCCTGTTTTGTGCTGAAGCGCATTAAAGGATTGAATGGGTTTACCCAAACCGCCCGCTTGTCTTGCTTTAGAATGCTCGCTAATTCCTCGTATTTAAAAGTCCCTACATATTTGCTCAACCCAGAAGGGCGCAAATCGGCTGGAATGGAAATAGTAACAGCTACATTTTTTCGGAGTACTTCTTTCGATTTCCCTTTATAGAATAAATCTTGCTTGATGTAGAGTTGGGAAATTTGCCTAGGAAGGTAATAATCTGTTTCACTCAATTTTTTTTGTTGTGCTTTCGTAGAAAAAGCGATACAAGTAGCTATTAAAAAAAAGGCGAAGATAAGGTTGTTTTTGAGCATAGGATTTGACTAAATATGTTGCATTATTTTTTTGTGTAAGACGCATTCAATTATGGTATTCTATTCACTCACACAGATGCCTGAAAAGTAATAATTCATAAATGAAAGCATCAACTAAAGGAAGACAATCTCCTGTAAAGTTATTTCTCTTCTCGGGTTTCAAGAAAAGATAACAAATAAAAGCCCTTCGCAATTAATTGCGAAGGGCTTTTCAACTATTTTTTTTCAGAAGTTCCATTTCCTAGAAATCATCTTCGTCTTTCTCTGGCTCGAAAATATGTATTTTACCTTCTTTGAATTCTTCAATTGCCATTAATGTTGGCTTAGGCATTCTTTCATAGAATTTAGAGATTTCAATTTGCTCTCTATTCTCGTGAACTTCTTCCAAAGAATCTACATTTGTAGCGAATTCAGCCAACTTGCTGTTCAACTCCTCTTTTATTTTGGTAGAAATTTGTCTTGAACGTTTGGAAATTGCCACAACAGATTTATAAATATTCTCTGTTTCTATAGTCAATTCCGTCAAATCTCTTGTTTCTATCGAAGATTTTGCCATTTGTATTTCTTATATGATGATTGATTATCTGTCAGGTTTGAACTCCAACAGGAAATTTATTACTACTCTTAACAACTAGCAAAGTTAACTCCAAATTATTGAAAAGCAAAGTGTTGGCAGTTTTACAGGAATTCCCAACCATAGAAACACTTGAATTTTAGCAATTATACTTTATCAAAAACCTCAAAATCTTCTACAAACCTTGAGTAGCTTTCGGAGTCGATCGGGAAATCTCCGTAGCAGATATTGTCGTACAAATAGGTAATTCTGCTAAATGGAGCTTTAATAGAGTTATCTCTGATTTCCACTTCGTAATCGTGATTGGTTTTGTTGATTTTCCAATCAATCAGGTTTTGGTCGCTGAGGATTTTAAGATTTTTCAAATAATGGAGTCGTATAGCTTCTCGGAAATTTTGAGACTCCACAGCTTGGGCAATTCGAGTATTGAAATCAATCTCATGAATATCTTCTTCCAAAATATCAGATTGGATTTTTTTCTTGGCAGATTTCCCATAAAAAACTCCTCTTGCATCAATTCCCGCCAGTTTCAGAACAACATAAATAATTATTGCTCAGAATATACATAACAGTTTTGAAGGTCGTGCTGTAAGTAGGGTCAGAGAATATTTTTGAATACCATTTATAGAGCCAAACCCAAAATCTATCCCAAAGCGAATAGGTTTTCACTTGTTTCACTTCCATATAAGTGAAATCTCCACTTTCTCGAATTTCATTCAGCGCAGACTCATCGAAGGTTCTCAACTCAACTTTGCTAGAATCATATTTCACAACTGAGTTTTCTTCAATTTGAAAGCTCGTAGAATCAGCATCTTGTGCATTAAGGTTTGATGCGGAGAATAGTAGAACGCAAAGTAAAAGCAACGAGAATGAATATTTCATTTGGATTGATAAATATTGAGTGATTTGTCCAATCATTTTTCTTTTCAGGTTGATGGAATACATAATTGTTCGAGTTTCGAGATATTCCAAATCAACAGAAAACAATTGAGATGGTAACAGAGAGTTTGATAAAGGTAAAC
>JBLIFI010000569.1:0-3090 GCA_047633715.1 Flammeovirgaceae bacterium | reverse complement strand
AAAAAAAAACTTATAATGCTAGACATTTCAAAAAAACGAGACCTCAACAGCGGTGTCGATGGCGACTCCCAGAATACCATGCCGAAGGTTGGTGTTAAAGCCGTTCAACGTCTGGCAGGACCTGCGGACTCTGCCGATGGTCGGACCACAGCGGTTCACTTTTGTCTAGCACTATACAAAAAACTATTCAGTTCCCTGAATGTGCAATCTCACAATCCACAAACCTATCATTTATTACCAAAGTGAAATCCAAAAATAGCCTAAACGAAGCATTCTGCAATCAGAAAAGGAATTTTGGATGATAAACCTCAGTTTCCAGCTTTTTCACTCTCCGATTTCCTCAATTCCTGATTGGTCTATTTTTCTGAAATCGAGTTGATTTCACAGCTAAGTTTGACCAAATCAAAACAGAAAAATTATGTGGATTGGGAAAATGATACTGAATGAGAAATGGAAATTGAATAAACTTTCATGTTGCTTCCGCAAGTCTGAGGACTTGCTATCAGTCAGTTTTGAGAAACTGACTGGCACGGCAATGCTTGGTAAATTATCTTTTCTACGTGACGACTCAGAGAGTCATGGTACGAAAGTCAAGAAAGCAGTTCTATTTTTGGGAATCGTTCTTTTGCTTGCTCTTTCTCAGTTTTCTGCCTCGGCTCAATCCACCAAAAGCTTGAAAGGTTTGGTTGTGAGTGAGGCTGGCGAAGTTCTATTCGGAAATGCAATTCTGATGTCTCCAACCGACTCTTCTGTAATTGATGGAACGGGATTTTTCGATGGGAAATTTACTTTCTCGGCAATCAAAAGCAACAAAATACTTTTAGCTTTGAGTTCCTTGTCATTTGAGGATACGGTAATTGCGGTTTCCTTCAATGGAAATCAGACGATTGATTTGGGGGAAATTATGGTTCGGGAATCTCAGCAAATGTTGGGGGAATTGACAATTGTCTCTGAAGGTTCTTTGGTGAGTGAGCGAGCGGATGGTTCTATTTCCGTGAAAGTTGCCAATACTTCACTCTCTACCAGCACTTCGGTAAATGAAATTTTGAGCCGTTCGCCAAGTGTGGTATTCGATGCCGATGGGGGAATTGGGATTTTTGGCAAAGGAACGGTAATTATTTTCTTGAATGGCGTGAAAATTAGTGCAGATAGACTTTCTGCCATTTCTCCCACAGCCATTGAATCTATCGAAATCATCAGTAATCCTGGGCCGAGATATGATGCGGAAGGAAATGCAGTTATCAATATTATCATGAAGCAGAATGCAGATGAAGGAGCAAAGGGAATGATTAAGAATTACCTCACTCACACCGATTTTGCAGGCTTGAAAAACCGAACCAATCTGGATTATAGTTACTCAAAAGGTAAGTGGGCAATCAACAGTAATTATGGTTTGACTGTGGGGAAATATCGGCAGATTTTGAGAACTACTCGCATAAGAAATATAGAAAATGAGTTTTTTAGTTCCGATTTGGAAACGGATTGGCAATATGATTATGATAATTTTTCCAATTACAATCTTGGAGTTCAGTACAATCTCACTCCAAAAAGCCAACTTTCTTTGCAATACACGGGAGCATACGAACAACTAGGCGGACAACAATTGAGTGAGAACACAATTACCGACAATGAAGTGGGACTTTATCAAAGTCAAATTGCCGTAGATGAATTGACTAAAAAGAACACTTTCAATCTCAATTATTTCGTGAGTTCAGACAGCTCAGATTCCGAATTATTTGTGGGCGCGCAATATGCTTCTTACCGAGAGAGTTTCGATAATGGAATTTCAGAATCTATAAGCATTGATGGAAGCGAGAATAACTCAAATTTGCTCAATAATGGAAAGAATGATATGACTATTTTTAGTGCGCAATTCGATTACACCAAATTGCTAAAGGGAAATTTATCTGTGGAGTTTGGTGGAAAATTCGGTTATGTGAATGTGCAAGCAAACACCGCTTTTTTCAACTTGAAAAAGGGAGAGTCTCCCACAAAAATTGAGGAACTATCGAATGATTTTACTTACACAGAAACTATTTCCGCCAGTTATCTTAACTTCAAAGGCAAAATCAACCCGAAAACAAATTACAGTTTTGGAGTACGAGCAGAATTAACTGATTATGAATTAATTACCAGTTTAGGAGACGATAAACCGATTGAAGACAATTACCTGAATATCTTTCCAAATGCTTCTCTCAATACTAAAGTTTCCGATGAAACTAGCTTATATTTCAGCTATGCTTCCCGAATTCGCAGAGTCGCTTATCGTTACTTGAATCCATTCGTACTTTACCAAGATGCGTTTACTTCCATTCAAGGCAATTCGGATATTCAGTCAGCCACTTTCCACTCTGTAGAAGTTGGTGGAAATCACAAAGATTGGAGTTTGAAAATGTCTTACACCTATGCAATCGACCCAATGTATGGCGGTGCATTTCAAGCAGAAAATAATCCGAAAGGATATATTTTGCAACGCTATAATATGAGTGCAGCACATCTTTATTTTGCCTCGCTTTCCAGAAACTTGAACCTTAAATTTTGGCAATCAATCAACACAATCAGCGTGAGCAGAAGCAGTTTGGTAGATAATCGGAACTCTTTTACAATCGACAAGAAAAGAAAGCCTTATTTCTACTTTTATTCCCAAAACAGTTTTACGTTGAAAGGCAATTTGAAACTCTACCTCACAGCTTTGTACAGAAGCGAAAAAGAAGATGGAATCTATCTCCGAAATGACCAATCTTCCGTCAATTTAGGCTTGGAAACCAAACTGATGAATAAAAACATCACGCTGAATGTAGATTTTAATGATATTTTCTATAAAGTAAGGGCTGCTGGAGAATACACTTTGGGAGAAACCGATATTATATTTGCGAGGCAATACAACACGAATTTCGTGCGGTTTTCAGTTTCCTACAACTTCGGGAAACTAAAAAAATCCAACTTCAAAAATAGAGATGTGGGAAAGGAAGAGAGAAATCGGGCTTAGTCCTTTTTCGTATTTACTATGAAAAAAAACGTTCTCGTCTCATAAACAGATAAAATTTTGATGGCTGAAATTGAAATTGATATAATGACATTTAAAACAGC
>JBLIFI010000568.1:0-3100 GCA_047633715.1 Flammeovirgaceae bacterium | reverse complement strand
TTCTTGTATTTCGGAAGTTCAGGAATTGCTTTCTCCACATCCAACGCATTGAAATAGTTCTGCCAAGTCTCGAAGCTTTCAGCATAATCAATTTTCATGTCGGGCAACAGCATGGAAACATCTTTTAGGAATGTGCTTTTGGCAGCCTGCAATCTCAAACGAGATTCTGTGTTGTCGATTCTGAAAAGCATTGCCCCTTTTCGAAATTTTTGTCCAGCTCGGAGTGAAACATTTCCTTGCAACATTCTACCAGAAACTTCTGATGTAATATCTAATGGCAAGGCTGAATTCACTCGTCCAAAAGCGCTCAGTTCTGTGGGAATGTCCGTATAGGCTACTTGCGAAGTTTTTACATAGCGTTTAACTTCTGCCACTACTTTCTTTTCTTCCTCTTCTTTCTGCGAGAATAATTCCATTAAGCCATAAGCCGTTCCGAGAATTGCCAAAATGCCTAAAACTACGTATATCTTTCTTTTCATGGTTTATGGAGTGGGTAAAAGTTTTGTGGTTTTTGTTTTGACTATAACTTTTCAATTAGTAAACCATTTATGATAATTATCTAATAATCAGATAGATATGTTCATTTTTAAATAAAATACAATGTTCATTATCGAACATATTTTGGTTTGATGCGAACACATCACTCACTCCATTTGGAAAAATAGAGAAAAGTATTTTTTGATAAATGGTTGATTCCGTATTTGTTGGGAGAAGTGGTAAATCTGTTTTGGTTGGATTGAATAATGGCATAGTTTTGTGAGGATTCCAATCTTAGAATCATCGTTCTATCCTGACGACTCGAAGGCAATAGCATCGGCTGTCCCCATCGAAGAGTCGTGGTACGAAAAAGAATCACTTTGCCTTAATTCAAATTCCCAAAATGAAAAACATATTTATAGCGTTTATACTATTTATCTCCTTTCTATCGTGCAAAAAAGAGCAAGAAACTTTTATGCCCAAACCCAAAGGCTATCATTATATCTCTTTGCCAGAACATAGCTACAAACAGTTGGAGGGAGATTATCCTTACACTTTTCAGGTTTCGGAACAGGCGGTGGTGGAAAAAGACAAGCATTTTTTGGCGCAACCAAGTTGGATTGAGATTAAATACCCCCAATTCGGGGCGGAGATTGATATTTCCTACAAGGTAATTGGAAACAATCCCGATTCTTTGGCGGGTTTCATTGCCACTTCTCACAAGCTTTCCTACAAGCACAGAACAAATGCCACTCGGATAGATGAATATGAAGCAAGTGCAGGATTAGACCAAAAAACACATGCCATGGTTTTTGAATTGGAAGGCGAAATTCCCAGCCCGCTTCATTTCTATGCACATGATATTGGGAATAACTTCCTCCGTGCCGCACTTTATTTAGACACCTCACAGAAAAACGACTCACTCCAACCAATTATTGAGTATTTAAAAGTGGATATGATTCATGTGATGAATACTTTGGAGTGGAAGGGAAAAGGGAAATAGAATGCGTTTATTATGGAGTTGACTACAATTACTAACAATGAGATTTTTTAAATCAAAAAGAAATAATCGAACTTTTTCAAATGAAGAACTCGATAAATTATATTCTCTTATTAGAGCAACAGATGCTTGGTCTAAAGAACTTATACAGGGACATGATTTTAGTAGTTTGAAGCAAGATAAAGTCTTGAGGAAGACAAATCCAATAATAAATAACCAACCACTTTTTGAATTCAACAAGGTAACCGACATTTCCCACCCTAATTTTTCAAATTCTGTATTTAATTAAATATCTGATAATCAAATATTTAACTAGGTAAAATAGCTTTTAGTAAATTGTATTAAGAATTTGGAAAATAGAGTTGAAAGAAACAATTAGCATTTTAACATAGAGAGTTTCAGTATTTGTCCACGAAATGAACAAAATTCAGCTTATTTGTCCACAGCCAAGATTTTTTGTTACTTTTTCATTCAAGAGAAAAACTAAGACTAACTTATGTTGAGTGTTATGCAAATAACTTAAATATTATTTAGGAAAATAAACGATTTGTATTTTAAGGGTGGGAAATGTCGGAGGTAAATCAAGAAACTGAATTGACAACTGAACTTTATGAGCCAGTTGATTATAAAAAAGTATTGGATTTAATAATCCCAAAAAGACTGAAAGAAAGCCATTCTCATGAGCAAGAAGCTCTTCTTAATGGCAGGATTATATGTTTCATAATCGGTCTGACAACTCGTGATGGCGCTCCAGTTGCTGAAAGCTTTGGATTTGTTGATACTTATGACATCCCTCCAATTGATACTTGGCTAATGCTCAAAGAAGGTTTTTTGAATGAAAGAGAAACCGTTTTGCTGTGTTGGATACCTAACGAGGCTATTGAACTTATGCAACGAGCTATCGATGTTGAAATTCTTGGAAGTTACTATTGGTTGGATGAAGAAAAGCCTGAAATAATAAGCATGTTAAATAACATTATGGATGACATCTGAGCGAAGAGGTTAGTGCATTGAGTTCTAAGTTCGTGTCTGTACTTTTTGGAATATTGTTTTCTTCTGCAAAGCAAAATTTGAGTGGTTCGACATTTCGACATAGCCATAGTTACGGCTAAGAATTTTAATGCAGTAGAAGGAAACAAGAAACAAAAATAACAACACGAACTTAAGAGTTGACGCACTAGTATTTAAACAGAAGAATTGACAATATCGATACAGTAAAACAGGAAGTTGAGGCTTGGAGCAAGTATAGAAACAATCGTAGTGCGAAAATAAATTGGCAGTTTACAACAGAAGAATCGAGAATCAAACTTAGAAAACTTTATCCGTCAATTAATGATTGACTTGATACTAGCCTTAAATTGTAGAGATTAAAATTACCGTAAAATAGTGATAATCAATAAAGTACGGTAATTGTATATTGCAAAAGCCTTATATTTGTTTTGACGAAAAAATAAATAGTCAGATTTCGTAAAATACACTACAATGATAAAAAAAACTTTAGGCAAAAGATAGTTTCTCTGACGAAGAAGTATCTGGAAAGAGACTATTTCGACATTTCCAGTAATTTCAATTCCACCTTTTCAGAATCGGATATCTCTAACTTGGATGCTGGCGAGCTCGTAC
>JBLIFI010000567.1:0-3104 GCA_047633715.1 Flammeovirgaceae bacterium | reverse complement strand
CGATTCCTATCAAGTCAAAAAGACGAACCTCCAAAATTTCCCAAGGCAAATCACAAATATTACTGGTTCTCTGACAAATTTTGTGGAGGTCGAAAACAGCTCAGATTAGTTGCCTAATCTGGAGGCTGTAATTGATGATTATCCCTTATTTCGTATTTCATGGAACACATCAATCACAAAAATTGTCAGACAACCATATTACTATTCTATTTACTTACTCGTTTTATACAAAAAATAGAAACCAAACAATTCTACAATCATTCCATTTTATAAGCAAACCCAAATAAATAGCAATGCCCAAAACACTCAGACTCATTCTCGGAGACCAACTCAACCACAACCATTCTTGGTTCAATAAAACAGATGATGATGTGCTTTATCTTATGATGGAAATGAAGCAAGAAACTGGTTATGTCAAACACCATATTCAGAAAGTAATAGCCTTCTTTTTAGCTATGCGAAAGTTTGCCGAAGAAAAACAAA
This sequence comes from Flammeovirgaceae bacterium, assembly GCA_047633715.1. GTDB lineage: Bacteria > Bacteroidota > Bacteroidia > Cytophagales > Flammeovirgaceae > JBLIFI01. The sequence continues at coordinate 2,621 of JBLIFI010000567.1, read as the reverse complement.
CAGAAGGTCACAGGTTTGTTTATTGGAAATTAGATGAAAAAGAGAATGAGCAGAGTTTGGAAAAGAACATACCCAAACTTATTGAGCAAAACGATATCGACCAATTCGAATATCAGTTACCAGATGAATATCGGCTCGACCAACAATTGTTGCAACTCTCCGAAGACTTACCAATTCCAACCAAAGCTTATGGCACAGAACACTTCCTAACAGAAAGAGATTTTGTAGCCAAGTTTTTCAAAGGAAAGAAAACTTATCTGATGGAATCTTTCTATCGACAAATGCGGAAGGATTATGATGTCTTAATGGAATCGGATAAAAAGCCAGTAGGAGAGAAGTGGAATTTCGATGCCAGCAATCGGAATAAATACAAAGGCGAAGTTTCCATTCCCGCAGAGCTGACTTTCAAGAAAGACGTTTCAGAAATAGTAAATCTGTTGGAGAAAATGGAAGTTGAAACAATAGGAAATATTGATTCAGAAAATTTTGAATGGGCAACGAGTAGGAGGGAAGGCTTGCAAGTTTTGGATTACTTCAAAAAAGAATTACTTCCTCATTTCGGAGATTACCAAGATGCCATGACTGAATCGGAAGCCTACCTTTTCCATTCCCGATTATCATTTCTCATGAACTCCAAACTTCTCAGCCCACTCGAAGTTGTGAAGGCTTGCGAGGAATATTGGGAAGCAAACCAAGATAAAATTGCCCTTTCCCAAATAGAAGGATTCATCAGGCAGATTATTGGTTGGCGAGAATATATGCGGGGAATCTATTGGGCAAAAATGCCAGAGTTTGCCGAGATGAATTTCTTCAATCACACTCGTAAACTTCCTGAATTTTATTGGACAGGGAAAACTAAAATGAATTGCCTAAGCGATTCAATTACTAAATCTCTCGACAATTCCTATGCGCATCATATTCAAAGATTAATGATTACAGGAAATTTCGCCTTGCTCGCAGGAATTAATCCCGATGAAGTTGATGCTTGGTATTTGGGGATTTACATTGATGCAATTGAATGGGTGGAAATTACCAACACTCGTGGCATGAGCCAATTTGCCGATGGGGGAATTGTGGGAACAAAACCCTACGTCAGCTCTGCCAATTACATTCATAAAATGAGTAGTTATTGCTCCAATTGTTCTTACGATAAAAAGAAAAGACATGGAGAAAATGCCTGTCCATTCAATAGTTTGTACTGGCATTTCTACGAAAGAAATAGAGAGAAACTAGAGAAGAATCCAAGAATTGGAATGGCATACAGAACGCTCGATAAGATGGACAAAGATGAGTTGAGTAAGATGTTGAACCAAGCAGAAAGCTATTTGTCGGAACTAGATTCCTTGTAGAAAAAGGTGCAGGAATCGAATAAATGTCCCACGTGGAACATGCAGTTTGTTACTATTATTTTACTGTGGGCTTTCCAGTTCATCAAGTAATCAAGATTTTTTTATATGACTTTTGTAGCTTCTTCTTCCCAGAATAATTTACTTGAACCGACTTGATGAGTGTGAAATAGGATGCTTTTTTTAGGCAAAATGAAAAGTGTTTTTATAGAGCTTTTTTTTTAAAGTGGAATCCAAAATAAATACAATCACTAAATTTACTTCTGATAAACGCAGTAGGGCTAGTAATTTACGCTCACAAATCACTTAATTGTTCCACGTGGAACATAGAGTTTTCAAGTGGTTTTGTACTGTAAAATCTAAACTGTTGAGCAATCAAACTCAATATATGTAATGTGAATTAGAATAATCGAACTTGAATTGAAGTGCTATTTCCTTCTTTACAATCTTTAAATTCTCTCAAAATCAACTATAAATTATTCTCCATTTTCCTTTGTATTTTTGCAGTATTAAATAGGTGTTGGAGATTATGATTGTTCCACGTGGAACAAAATAGAATAAACAAATAAGTATATGTATTCTGAATATGATGTAATTGTAGTAGGAGCTGGACACGCAGGATGCGAGGCAGCTTACTCAGCAGCAAAGCTTGGTTCAAAGGTTTTGCTTGCCACAATGAATATGAATACCATCGCCCAAATGAGTTGTAACCCAGCAATGGGCGGTGTGGCGAAAGGGCAAATTGTTCGTGAAATAGATGCGCTTGGTGGAATGTCTGGAATTATTACAGACAAAACCATGATTCAATTCCGTATGCTGAACCGCTCAAAAGGCCCAGCAATGTGGAGCCCGAGAGTGCAAAGTGATAGAATGCGCTTTGCAGAGGAGTGGAGATTGGCTTTAGAAAGAAACTACAATGTAGATTTCTGGCAAGAAATGGTCACAGGATTAGTGGTAGAAGGAAACAAAATCAGAGGAGTAAAAACTTCTTTGGGAATTGAATTCAAAGCTAAAACTGTGATTCTAACCAACGGAACTTTCCTAAATGGATTGATTCATATTGGCGAAAAACAGTTCGGTGGCGGTAGGACAGGGGAGAGGCAGGCTGTTGGATTGACTGCCGATTTATTGAAGTTAGGCTTCGAAGCAGGAAGAATGAAGACAGGAACTCCTGCCAGAGTAGATGGAAGAACGCTGAATTATGAGGTTATGGAAGAACAACTTGGAGATGAAAATCCAGGTAAATTCTCTTTTTCTGATGAAACTAAGCCTTTA
>JBLIFI010000566.1:0-3105 GCA_047633715.1 Flammeovirgaceae bacterium | reverse complement strand
CCAATTCAGTCCGAGAGAGAATGATTTCTTTTGTTGATTGAACTGCCTCGCCATTGAAAATAATTCCTTTTATTGGGATGTTTCTGCTTTGCAAAGCCTCTACAGAAAGCAAAGTATGGTTAATGCTACCTAGATAGTAACGAGAAATAAGAATTACGGGCAAATTCAACTTTTCCACCAAGTCAATTACCAAATCAGTCTCATTTAATGGCACCATCAAACCGCCCGCCAATTCCACTATCAAGTTGTTTGATGTTTCAGGAAGCTTGAAATTATCTAAATCTACACGAATACTATCTATTTCTGCTGCGGCATGAGGAGACATAGGTGTTTGGAGTTGGTAGGTTTCAGGGTGGAAGAAGTGATTAGGAATACTTGTGAGAGATTGTATTTTCTTTGTATCGGAGTTTTCCAAATCTCCCGCTTGAATGGGTTTCCAATAATCTGCTTGTAGCTTTTCTACTAAAATGGCGGAAATCACGGTTTTCCCGACATCAGTTCCAATCCCAGCCACAATATATTTCTTACTCATCTTTTTGGTTTTCAAGTAGTTGAATTTTTCCAACGCAATATTATAACATTTACTCTAGCGAGTTGACTTATGAACCAATAAATTCTCTATTTTTGCTCTCTAAACAAAACCCGATTAGACTTTGACACTCATAAAATCAATATCTGGAATCAGAGGAACAATTGGCGGTAAGCAAGGCGAGTCTTTCTCTCCATTGGATGCCGTCAAATTTGCAGCTGCCTTCGGAACTTGGCTTCATAACACGAACAGAACTCCAAAAGTAATTGTTGGGAGAGATGCCCGAATTTCTGGAGAAATGATTTCCAACCTTGTTATTTCCACCTTGCAAAGTGTGGGCGTAGATGTTGTAAATCTAGGACTTTCTACCACTCCAACCGTAGAAATGGCTGTGCCGATGAAAGAAGCTGGCGGTGGGATTATTCTCACAGCAAGCCACAACCCCAGCAACTGGAATGCCATTAAAATGCTAGACGAAACGGGAGAGTTTGTTTCTGCCGAAGACAGCGAAGCAATTTTAGCTCTTGCCGATGCCGAGGACTTTGACTTTGCGCAAGTCCACCAACTCGGAGTTGTTACTGAAGATGATACTTACATTGACAAGCACATTGAGAAAATACTCGAAATACCTTATATAGATGTAGAAGCAATTAAGGCAAAAGAGTTTCGTGTGGTCATTGATTGTGTGAACTCCACAGGAGGCATTGCATTGCCAAACCTACTTGCTAAACTTGGAGTGGACCATGTAGAGAAACTTTATTGCGAGCCAAATGGCAAATTCCCTCACAACCCAGAGCCATTGCCTGAAAACCTTACAAAAATCAGTCAGGTCTTAGAAGATGGTAATTTCCATCTCGGCTTGGTAGTTGACCCTGATGTGGACAGGCTCGCAATCATGTGTGAAGATGGAACTCCATTTGGCGAAGAATATACTTTGGTTGCCGTGGCAGATTACGTTCTTTCAAAAACAGATGGTGGAAATACTGTCTCCAATCTTTCTTCTACTCGTGCTTTGCGTGATGTAACCGAAAAACATGGTGGGGAGTATTTTGCTTCTGCTGTTGGAGAAGTGAATGTGGTAAAAGCCATGAAAGAAAATAATGCCGTAATTGGTGGAGAAGGAAATGGCGGAGTGATTTACCCAGAATTGCATTATGGAAGAGATGCTTTGGTTGGAATTGCACTTTTTCTTTCGCATTTGGCAAAGTTCAAAGGAACTACCAAAATGATGAAGATGAGTTACCCAAATTATTTCATCTCCAAAAACAAAATTGAACTCACTCCAGAAATAGATGTTGATGCGATTTTGGTAAAAATTGCCGAGAAATACAAAAAACAGCCAATCAACAAAATTGATGGCGTAAAAATAGAATTCGATAGCGAATGGGTTCACTTAAGAAAATCAAATACAGAGCCTATCATCAGAATTTATTCTGAATCAACTAGCGAATCGACTGCCAATCACTTGGCAAACAAAATTATTTCCGACATAAAAGAGATTATTTCCGCTTAAAGCTGGATTGGATTGAAATTTAACAAATGCTTTCTGCAATCAATATTGCAGAAAGCATTTGTTTTTTGCTCACAAAAAAAACACTTTCCAACCCCTTATTTTAACATAAGTATGTTTTTTGAGTGAAAAATGTTAAATATATTATCATTTTGTCTGTTTTTGGGTTTGATTTGGTAAATTTACTAATAATGTGTTGGTTTTAATTCTTAATATTAGACATGTTCAGAACATTGGTAAATAACAAGATTGCTCAATCTTTAGTGTTTTTTGCTGAGAATACTCCTTCCGAGCTATATCTCACTAAAGCATTAAAGCTTTTATATATTCTAGACGAGATTTCTATAAGAGAGTCTGGTGTTCCAGTCACTTGGCTAGACTATAAAGTTTGGAAGCTTGGACCAGTCGCAGAAAGCATTTACGAAGAATTAAGGTATGGGATTGCAGAAAATTGCAAAGGTATCTCAGTTGGTTTAACTAATGCTCTACAAGTCAAAACAGTCCCAAACCCCGTCAATGATGAAAAAGAATCATTTATAATCATTGCAAAAACGCATTTTGATAAAGATGAATTTTCTGATTATGAGTTGGAATTACTTCAAAAGATTGCTGACGATTACGGTCATTTATCTTCTACCAAGTTAGTAGAAAAACTACATGAGACGGGAACACTTTGGGATAAAATGGTAGAATCTAAAAAACTGCAAAAGCAATTTGAACTTCAGAGCAACCGCTCGAATCATATAATAGACTTTACCGAGTTAGTTAATGGTAAAACACACAAAGAAATGGCTTATAAAGCAGCCTTCGATTCAATGAGTTTTCAAGAACACCTCTTTTAAGTATTACAATAAACTCAAAGAATTAGTAATGAATCTCCTTTTTCAGCCACAGAATATATTATTCACTACGCAATATGATTTTGGCGGGACCTCTGACTACAAAGATAAAATATCTATCATTCTGAAAATAGATGATGAAAAAATGTTGATTGTTCAAGCTCTAACGACCTCTCAATAGAAAACTCCAGACAAAAAAGTAATGCATGGCTGTGTAAATGTAGATG
>JBLIFI010000565.1:0-3105 GCA_047633715.1 Flammeovirgaceae bacterium | reverse complement strand
TTTTGGCAGATTATATTTCTTTCCTAAATGTGAAATTGCACCTGCTTCTCCATAATTCTCTGCCCAAATAATACAGTTGGATTTTTCGGTTTCAGAAAGTGTTCGGTAAACACTATCTACCAAAGCGACTTGCTCTTCCCAACCAAACATATCGGCATAATCATTCGTGAGTCCTTCCAATCTGCCTTCTTCATTGGTCTGGATTTCGGCATATTCCACGTATTTCTCAATAGGTAAAATTGGAGTGAGATTTGGTAAATAGAGTAGGCAAGTAACTAAAATAATCGCTCCATAAATAGGAACAAGCCAAGCCAGTTTCTTTTTTTCGAATTGATTTCCAATCCAAACACTTCCTGAAGCCAACAGAACTGGATAAGCCGCATAAAAATAATAGCCTCGTCCTTTGGCTAGGAATAGCACCAAACCGCTGACGATAAACAACACTCCAAGTGGCTTATATTTTTTCAGGTCTTTTGAGAGGAAAAGGGCTAATAAACCGCCTAACCAAATGGGGAAATTGAATGGATTGATTCCAAAAAACTGACTTGTTAGGAAATCTAACCTTGAACTTTCCTCTAGTTGGACTTCGTATAAGCCTGTCAGATGCCCAATTACAGGCCAGTTATGTTGCGATTGCCAAATCAGGTTTGGGAGAAAAATCAGCAAGGAAATAGCTCCCGCTAACCAAATCCACTTCTGCTTATATACGCTTCCTTTTTCGTGAAAGAGTAGGGAGATTGCCAATCCAACACCCCAGAAAAGCATGGTGTATTTATTGAGTAAGCCTAGCCCAGCTGTGATTCCAATGAAAATCAGGTATTTATAATGAGTTGTTTTCACAAATCGAACAAGCCAAAAACTACCTAATGTCCAGAAAAACTGGTCAAAAACTACGGGTTGGAATAAAGTGTGATTTCGCCAAAATGCAAAAACGCCTAGGAAAGAAAGGCAAGCCAAAATCAGAGAAATGAGATTTCCGCTCAGTTCTTTTACGGTTTTAGCCGTCAGAATCAGTATGAGAACTCCTGCCAAGGTTGGCAAAGCTCTGACTGCAAAAAGACTATCTCCAAAAAAGGTAGTCGCAATTTTGCCAAAGACGGCAACGAGTGGTGGGAACTCCATAAAACCCCAATCCAGATGCTCGCTAACTGCCAAATGAAGTAATTCATCTCTGTGGAATCCGTAATTTCCGTTGGCAAAGAAATGAATAATAAGCTTTGAAAGAACTGCAATAGAAACAATCGCTAAAAACTCCTTCTGACCTTTATTAATTTTCATATTTTATAGAAATTACTCTGCTCTCTCGGCAGGTTTTACCTCTGCCACATGTTGCTCAACCACCATTTTGAGAATGGAAAGTGGCACGGGCCCGCAACCCAAAATAGTCTGGTGGAAAGATTTGAGATTGAAGCGGTTGCCCAACTCTGTTTTGGCGTATTCCTTCAACTCCACAATAGATTTGTAGCCTTCCCAATAAGAGAACGCTCTGCCAGGTTCAATGGTCACTCTATCCACAAAAGCTTCTGCTTCAAAGTTAGGCAAGCCTGTGTTTTTTACAATGAATTCTACGGCATCAGCCCTTTCGTATCTTTGTTCATGCACATAAAAATCAGTCATGGCGAGTGTGGACATTAGTAGTTCGTAATATTGCCTACCCAATTCATCGTGAAGGTTTTCGTAATAGCCATTTTCCTTCAAAAAACGCTGCGCATAAAACGCCCAACCATCAATATAAGCATCAAACTCAACGGCTCTTCGGAAGGTAGGAAGTTCTGTAAGATGATGTTGCACCGTTTTTACAAAATGCTCGCCAGGAGTTACATTGAAATGCACAATGGCAGGAATCATGAACTTGGCAATATGCCCAATCGTGTCGGTATTCACAAAAAGCTTAGCGGTTCTGTATTCATCCAAACTAGAAGGATAATAGAAAAAACGAGAAGAGTAAGGAGTTCGGTGCGTTACCATTTCTCTGATTTCCAATGAGTTGACTACGCTTACATCAAAAAGCCGACTCATTTCCTTATTGTTTTTTTGGATTTCGACTCTCAAGTCTTCCAAGAAACTAATTCTCCCTTCTGTGGTGCTGTCATTGTAATGGAACTCTGGTTTATATGCCAAATTCTCCATAATAAACTCGATGGAGTCGGTTGGTTCATAGCCTAAGGAGTCGAAAATAGTGCGAAGGGAAACTTTTCGCTCTGCCATTTCCTGCATCAACTCGTATGCTAAATCATCGGGCGAAACCATCTCGGTAAAATGCCTCGAAAGATGGTAGCGGAGTAGGTCTTCGTAGTAAATATCTCCCATTTCGAGTTGCCAAACTCCCGCAGAAGCTACTGAACGCTCTCTTGCTCTTCTCAATTCTTGTAGCAAATATTCATAGGAAGGTAAAACTTCGTCTTCCACAATTTTTTTTACTTCATAGAAAAACTCATTTCTTGCTTGTGGAGAGAGATTTTGAACACTATTTACTTTCCGATGGAAATCTTTGATAATCAGATTGTCTTCAATATCGGTATTGATAAAGTCCTCAATCTGAACAATTACCTTATCAATAATATAGGTAGGCGGAATGGAATGATACTCAAACTTGCTCATGGTTTGAGTGATTTTTTCGGGTGCATGCCTTAATCTTTGCAAGTAGTTCTCCGCATCTGCCAAGTTTTTGATTTCATGTGTGTTGAGCATGAAATCAATGAGAGAAATATGTACACCATTCAAATGATTGATTGGGTAACTGTAGAACATAATCTGCTCATACTGTTGCATATACACGCTCATTTCCCAATAGAAATCCAATGTTTTTGTGGAGATTTTTTGGTCTGGAGTCTGCTTGGAGTACTTGTAGCTTTTGAGCATATCCCAATTTTTGATGAGCGCATCCATATCGCCAGAGAGTTTATCTGTGGAGATAGAGTTTAGCGTTCGAGCATAATCGTTGAAAGAGTATTTCTCATAAATATGATGTTTGGTCATCATTTCTGGACGAGCCAAACCATATTCAAAAAACATTCGCTCATAAAATAAATCCACCGAAAAAGGCTTGAACCAAATTAAATTCACAACCCAGCTACTTGCTAAAAGTAGCACAAGCAGAAACAT
>JBLIFI010000564.1:0-3108 GCA_047633715.1 Flammeovirgaceae bacterium | reverse complement strand
GGTTATCGAAGCCAAGTGCATAACCTAAAGATGTATTGATGATTCTCGTCCCCAAACTATCCATCCATTCCATGGCGGCAATCCAGTAATCTTCTTCGCCCCGGAATTCGTTGTTGCCATCATCGGTGCGAGCCAAGTAGAAATTAGATTCTGTGGCAAAACCGAACTGTTTAGAATTACTCAATCGCTTCCCTGCAATCATTTCCAAAACCCGAGTTCCGTGTGAGTCAGCATTGGTGAAAGATTTCTCGAAAAGCCCTGCATCATCTCCATGCACAAAATCTTTTTTTGCCAGTACGTTCCCATCTGCCATGAGCCTAGAAAGACTTTTTCGCTTATGGCTTCCATAAAATCCAGCATCAATTACGCCAATTGTAATTCCTTTTCCTGTGAGTTTATCCACTTCAAATGCGCCAGGTTCCATTTGAGAAATAGCGGTAGAATAATTAATTTCTCCAACACTTTCAGGAATTACTTGCATGGTTTTGAAATAGCGGTCAATCAAAACAATTTTTTGCACAAAATCCTGTTTTCTGAGCCATTCAATTTGGCTTTCTGTCAAATCTGCAGAAACAGCATTCAACCATTTGGATTTGGTAATGGGAATGATGTTTTCAGTTTCAATTTGCTTCAAATACTCATTGCTGATGGGAATATCTGAATATTGGGAGAGGGAAATATGAAGCAATTTTCTGTTTTCAATGGCTTGCGGACTCAAATTAGTTCGGTAATCGTAGTTTTCTGTCTGTTTATCGGCAAATTCAATCCAGTACTTTGCATCTTGGGCAAACATCAGATGTTGAACTCCCAACAAGAGAAAAGCAAAAATGAGATATTTCCAAATCAATCGGCTCATGTAATTTAATCTGTTAGTTTTTGGTAGAATTGTCAACAGCCTTAAACTGTTCGCTTCGGAAAGGTAGCAAATGGCTCGCTCAATTTCCTAGCAATGTGATGAATGGACTGTTTTTGAGCCTTTCTTCCTATTTTTGTCTCTATTCACCCAAACTTTCCGAGCCCTCCTTCTTAACAACTTCCAACAAAACACCTTTCATTCGCTCATCCATCACATTTTCAATCGAAAATTTTTGGTTGATTTCGATTTCAAGTCTTGGGGAATTGTTTGTAAACTCATTAAAGTTTGGCCTGAATAACTAGCTCTATGCTCTATATCGAAGCAACTTCCTTTGGGGGAATTGCACTAGCCACATGCCAAGAGCAAATTATCCCAAGCAAATGCCAGCCAGTAATAACCGAAAGAAGCATCACATTTTTTTATTCTATTATTAGCTTTTTTAGGTCTGAAATGTTCAATAGCTCGACTTGTATCTAATAGCTTTTTCTCACAGAATGCGCATTTTTTGTGGTAAATATTTTCTAAAGTTTCTTTGATGTCTTTAACCTTGTACCTTCCATCATATTCTTCCAAATAGTTCCCTTCTTTGATAATTACAGCAAAAGCATCTTTTGTCTTTTGTGAACTCAAAGAGCTAGGAATGGGGAATTTTCTCACTCCATTTGAATCTTCCTCTCTTTTATTTACGAAAATCATATCAATCCATTTTATACGTTCGGTAGCAGATGAGTAAAAAGTTACTCTCGTGTAATATTATCCAACATTGATAATTCTTCCTCTACCCAACTCATTATTTGGTCATCATCCAGGCTGTTTGGTGTCGCTTCAATTCTTGCTGAAATTGCCTCATGAATTTTCTGATAAATATAATCATCTGAGGAAATACGGCTCATATGTCTTTTAGGAAACCTTTTGGAGGTAAAAGAATCTAACTCAAAAAGCGAAGAGGTAAGTAATTCATTGGCAACAAAGCCGTCTTTATTGGAAATAGGGTCGGAGATTTTCGTTAGTCCGTCTTCCTTGTACAATTTGTAGAAAATAGCCTTTTTGGAAGCTCCCATTACTACGGTAGGACTGTGAGTAGTAAATATGAACTGAACTTTCGGAAATCTGTTTCGTAACATTCCAACCAATTTGAATTTCCATTTTGGGTGTAAATGCAAGCCAATCTCATCTACCAATACTACTCCTACAAAATCAGCTAGTTGTCGTACATTTGGCTGATTTCTAGACATACGAATTACCAAATCAGAAACCCAAGTCATGGTACTTTTATAGCCCTTAGAAAGATTATCGAATGCAACGGCTGTTCCTCTTTCTATGAATTGTACATCTTCAAAATGAATATTTTCTTTAATCGTAACATTTTTATCTAGAAGGTCTTTCAATAGCTTTTTTGCATCATTTAAACTAATACCAATTTTTTGCTTTTCATTTTTGAAAGCTTCCAATTCTTCTGCATATAGCGTACTAATCCACCTTGCAGGGTGTTCCAAGTTCTGATAGTCATCGAAAAGAGTTAGAAATCCATGAGGTTCTTTTTTGCGTTCTGAGTTGGTCTGATGCCTATTGATACCATAGGCATACAAATACTTGATTGCTAGAGGAATACCATGATTTTGTTGAAATGCAGAGATTGCTATATCAACTCCCTCAGGTTGTTGTAATACTGCTTCACAAATTGGTCTTAATTGATTTTTTTGTGCTTTTTTTTCAGAATATTCCTTTAAATCCATCAATTTGGCAATGCTTTCTTTTGAGGCCGTAGCCATCATTTCATTATACTTGATGGCGAGTACAATAGCTTGTAATAACAGCGTCTTCCCATCGCCATTCTCTCCTAAAAAGTAAATTTCCCTACAATGAGCCAAGTTAGAAAGCTCAATCTTGCCAATGGCATAGAAATTCTCTAAGTTGATCTTTTCTAAGTAGCAAGCCCGCTCAATTCCCAAATTTTCTGATTCAAACATGTTTTTTTACATCAATATGACCGCTATTAGTCACTATTTAGTTTAAAAAATAGTCCTTATAAAAACACTCAATCTAATGAAAGGCTTTAAATAAACTATTCCAAATTATACTTCACAAACATAACAGAGATAATACGGACATTTTTACTATCGTGCCGACATTTCCCACCCTAATTTTTCAAATTCTGTATTTAGTTAAATATATGATAATCAAATATTTAACTAGGTAAAATGGCTTTTAGTAAATTGTATTAAGAATTTGGAAAATGGAGTTGAAAGAAA
>JBLIFI010000563.1:0-3142 GCA_047633715.1 Flammeovirgaceae bacterium | reverse complement strand
AAGCCTACAATTCATAAAAAATGATATTTAAGAGATTGAAGTATGATGAGTATGCTCACAAGGCAATTCATAATATTGAAGAAAAGCAAAATGACTTCAAAACTAAATATGACATTGATAATTATGCAAGCTGGTTCTTTGAACAAGAAAGCGAAACATTGAGGCTGTATAGCGATGACAAAGAGGTTTATTTCAGATATATTCCAATCGGGACATTTTCGTTAGAAAAAAACACTTGGCTATGGGCTTGGGCAAACCAACATTCAATTGAGCCAAGAAAACTGAGAACATTAGAAATTAAGGAGTTTGGAGAAAAGAAAAAATACAAGAAATTCATAAACTCAAGTTCCGATGGCGACAAATTTATGGGTTGGGAATTTACAGCAATAGCATTTCAATTATTAGACGGTCTTGGAACATATAGAGTAATCACGGATGGTCTTGAGAAATACTTCTTACTGACCGAAGAAATAAACAGAACTGAAAAAGAGAGAATTGACAATGAATCCATAGAATGCGTCACTCATGGAATGGGAAGACATGCTTATGTCTGTCAACATTTGAATACAGAATCAAAGGTCGGTTTTGAATAGGCTTTTGAAACTTATCCTGGAATGGATTTACTAGAAAATGACGATTTCCAAGGTTGGTGTTCGAATTGCGAAAAAGAAAGACTTAAAACTGATGGCTGGAATGATGAGTCAATGGAATATGCCAAAATAAGACTGATATGCGAAAGTTGTTATTTTGAAATCAAAAGAAACAACAAGACAAAACCATTCTTCTTTCTCAATTCATAATTCTTCATTCTCTTTCTACCCTCTCGGATGGAAATCCTTTACAACCTGTTTCAAATAATCTAAATCTACGTGCGTGTAAATCTGTGTAGCTGTGATGGATTCGTGCCCAAGCATTTCCTGCACGGCTCGTAAATCTGCGCCTCCTTCTACTAAATGCGTGGCGAATGAATGTCGGAAAGTATGTGGACTCACTTTTTTGGTAATTCCCACCGATTCTGCCAAATCTCGTACAATCATAAAAATCATGACTCTGGAAAGTTGCTTTCCGCTTCGGTTCAAGAACACAAATTGCTCATTTCCTTTCTTGATTTCCAACTGGTTTCGGATGGTGGAAACATATAAATTGATGTGTTTAATCGCTTCGCTACCAATTGGAACAAAGCGTTCTTTACTTCCCTTTCCAACCACTTTGATGAAACCAATATCAAAAAACAAATCGCTGATTTTCAAGCCAATAAGTTCCGAAACTCGCAATCCAGAACCATAAAGTGTTTCCACAATAGCTCGGTTTCTTGTGCCATGTGCGGTAGAATGGTCAATGGCAGAAGTGATTTGCTCAATTTCATACACCTCTAATACTTCAGGGATTTTACGGGAAATTTTTGGTGCAGAAACCAGCTTACTCGGATTGGAATCCAACACATCTTGCAGGAAAAGGAATTTGCAGAAGGCTTTAATACTTGACAAAATTCTAGCCTGTGTGTGCAGAGCAACTTCTAGCAAACTGATGGATTGCACAAAATCGGAAATATGGTTTTGTTGCAAATATTTAGGCTCAATCTCCTCTTCCAACTGAGAAACATAACTTTTCAGTTTTTCCACATCTCGCACATAAGCCTCTTCTGTGTTTCCAGAAAGCCCTCGCTCTAGTTTCAAATATTCCGAAAAAGCATCCTGTGCCTGATTCCAATTCATTTTTTGTGTGGAAATAGTGTGTTTTGCGTTTTTTAAGTCTTACAAAGGTAATTATCAGAACTGAGTTGGTAACTTCGTGAGATGTTAGAATTTAGATAAGAGATATTAGAAATAAGATGAAAGTAGTAAGATACACAGCAATTTTCTACCTGGTAACACTTGGCGCAATCTATCTGCAATCTTGTGCAGGAGTAGCCATGAATTTCACAGGTGGACGACTTCCTCCCGATAAATACCAGAATATTACTATCCAGAATTTTTTCAACGATTCTCCAGAAGGACCAGCCAATTTGGGCATCAACTTCACGGAACGAATGAAAGAGTATTATCAACGAAATACGCCTTTGAAGCTCGTTCCAGAAAGTCAGCAATTAGATTTGGGAGGAAGTATTGTGGGTTATGCCGTTTCCCCAGTTGCTCCAGGTGGTGGAGATGTAAATCAGCAAGCGCAACTCCAAAGGCTCACGATTACCGTAAAAGTTGACTACACCGATTACGTTACGGAAACAAGTACGTTTACAAAGAACTTCTCCTTCTTTAAAGATTTTGGCGCAGACCAAACCCTAATTGCCGTGGAAGCAGAGTTCATTGAAGAAATTTTCGACCAAATTGTATTCGATATTTTCAATGCGACTTACGCAAACTGGTAACTGAACTTTAGTGCTTTCAAACCACCATTTTCTAAATGAAAATGGTGGTTTTTTTGATTTCATCCGTTTGAAATGCAATCCAATCCTACTTAATAAAAAAAGTAGCTTTCAAATTTATCGTGTTTCTTTTTCGTATTTTCGCAAAAATCCAATAAACTTAAAAACTTAACCATACTATAGCAATGGAAACATTACCAACTTCCGCAATAAGCTATTTACCAACAAAAGACACAGAAAACATGCTAGGAATTAAATTAGATGTTCGTACAGAAACCGCTCCTTTAGAAGCGGTTGTAGTTGGTTTAGCAATTGATGAGGGAACTGCTCATTTGCAGAATAACCCAAAAATGATTGAACACGTAGAAAAAGGAACTTACCCAGGCGAAAGTGTGCTTGTTGGGCAGGTTGGCAATTTGGTGCGAGCCATGCAAAAAGAAGGCGTGATTGTTTACAGACCAACTAATGTGAAGGAAGTAAACCAGATTTTCACAAGAGATATTGGCTTTGTAGTGGACGATACTTTTGTGGTTGCCAATATGAAAAGAGACAACCGAAAGCCAGAGTTTGATGGAATCCAGCATATTCTCGACTTGGTAAAGCCTGAAAAAGTGATTCGAGCGACTGGAGAGGCCACTTTTGAAGGAGGTGACATTTTAGTTCATAATGAGCATATTTTTGTAGGAATCAGCAAAAGAACCAATTGGGCAGGTTACGAATTTTTGAAAGAATCTTTCCCAAACAAACAAGTTCATGCTTTAGAAGTATTAGTTACTGAAG
>JBLIFI010000562.1:0-3147 GCA_047633715.1 Flammeovirgaceae bacterium | reverse complement strand
GATGAGAATGGAAGAATTACCATCGCATCAAAAGAAGGAGAAGAGGAATTTGTAATCGACTTGCATTTGGCTTCAAGTTCTTCCCGTGCGCTTTTGGGTTTGCATACCTATATTAAACATCTCGCCAAAGAGAATGAATTACTAATTATAGATGAACCCGAACTCAATCTTCACCCAACTAACCAAATTTATTTAGCTCGTTTGGTGGCTGAGATGGTGAATAATGGTGTTCGAATACTTATAACTACACATAGCGACTTCTTTTTGAAGGAAATCAACAACTTAATTGCGCTCCATTCAGATTTTGAAGGAAAAGATAAGATTGTGAAAGAGTATGATTATTTGGAAGATGAATTATTATCTCCAGAAGATGTACGAGCTTATATATGTGGAGAGGGAACAATTCGGGAAGTGGAAGTGGATGAGTTTGGCTTGACGGAAACTTCTTTCGATGACGCAATGGATATGATAAATGAAATCTCAGAGGAAATTGCTTTTCATAAATCCAGTAACCCTGTGAAAGCATGAATATCATAGAAACTATCAGAAGTGCGATTGAGAAGAAAAGCCATTTCCAGATTACCGACTCAAACGAACTGTTTATAAAAGAAGACCAAAACACAGGTGTAAAAGAACTCAAAGAAGTTAAAATAACTGGATTAGATTCAGAGAATACTTTTGCTTTCAAGTTTGACTGTTTCGCAAAATCATCTTCTTACCTTTCCAATAAGTTGAAAGCAATTCATAAAGGCTGTGATTGCGTGATTTTTCATCTTGATGGAAGTCGCCTTCGTGTTCTTATTTGTGAACTCAAATCCTTTCAATTTAATCGGAAGGCAGATTTAAATCCAAAATATGAAGCCACAAGAATTTGGGTAGACTATTTCAGAGAGCTACTGAAATCGTTAGAATTAGCAGACTTCACTATTGAATACGATTATTTCCTTTTCTATCTCAACAAAAACAAGAAACGAGTCAGAGCATCAATTCCATATAGCTGGGAAGAGAGTCGCAAATACAAAAACATTACTTTTGTAAACGAAATTTCTAAATCTTCTCCGAAGAATTTTGCTTTGCACATCAATCAGCTTTTGAAATAATTCTATAAATAGCTGCATTTCCCCCAACTCACAAAACCACCAATTCCTTTCCTATGCACATTATTCTTTTCGATTCCGCTCAATCCAGAACTCAGTTAATGCCATTTACTTTCACTCGCCCAATTTCTGATATTCGGGTGGGGATTTTGAAAATTCAGGAGAAATGGGAATTGCATTTCAAAAATGTTTCTCCATTGACTGAGAACTATTTGCAAGCAAAATTCCCCGTTCAGTTCGATACAAAGAATTGTTATGTGAACTCGCAATGTTTGCCGAGCAAGAAGCTGGTAAAATCCATTAAGCGAATTAAAAAAGGCGAGGCAATTTTCTCAGATGGGAAATTAGTAGCTTTTTGTGTGGAGAATAAGATAGAAAATTATTCAGAGATAGCTGATTTTGTGGCAAGCTCCGAATTGACAAAAAATGAGTTTAAATCTGATTTGAATTGGTTAGAAAACAGAATCAGCATTTTTGAACTCAACCGAGCAGAAATCATTAGCGATTTTGGTTGGATTACGAAAAATAGGCAAAGTGAGGAAATCTCCGACCCGCATACAATTGTGTATGGCGAGGAGAATATTTTTGTGGAACACGGTGCGAAAATCAGAGCGAGTATTCTGAATGCAGAAGATGCGCCAATTTACATCGGAAAGAATGCGGAAGTCCATGAAGGAAGTTTCATAAAAGGAGCTTTTGCACTTTGTGAAGGCGCACATGTCAACCCTGGTGCAAAAATGCGTGGAGATTCCACAATTGGACCTTTTTGCAAAGTAGGTGGAGAGGTTAGCAATTCGGTCTTTTTCGGTTATAGCAACAAAGGGCACGATGGTTTTGTGGGTAATTCGGTGTTGGGCGAATGGTGTAATTTGGGTGCAGACACCAATACTTCTAACCTGAAAAACAATTACGGAAATGTGAGTGTTTGGAATTATGAAACACAAGAAAATGAGCAAACAGATTCCCTATTCTGTGGTTTAATGATGGGAGACCACTCCAAATGTGGCATCAATACCATGTTCAACACGGGAACGGTGGTTGGAGTGAGTAGCAATATTTTTGGAGCAGATTTCCCTGCCAAATATATTCCCTCATTCGCTTGGGGCGGGAAAACCTTTGAACCATTCAAGCTAGAAAAAGCCTACGAAGTGGCTGAAAGAATGATGGGAAGACGGAAAGTAGAATTTACTGATTTCGATAAGGCGATTTTTGAGGAGGTTAGGAAACTGGATGGAATCAAATAATAATTTGCCCATAAGCAACCATCTGAAGATGGTTGTAATTGAATTTGAGTAAAAAGAACCAAAAAAAATATCGCTTCAATTGCTACGAGCTTCAGCTAGTGGTTTGTAAAAAGAAGCTGAATACATTTGAGAAACAATCATAAAATGGCAGAAAGAGATAAACAACTCCTCAGTATTAGAATAGAAGTGCCAAGAGCAACTATTTCCGAAGACTCAAGCCAATTTGAGCATTTCCAAAATACTACGCTCCGCCCAATCATTAAATTCCAGCATGAGCTGATTATCCAAATAGCGAACTCCAAGCTCAAAAAAAAACAGAAGGAGTTTCAAAACCTTTCTGAACAGAAGCAAAAAGAGTATTTGGAGAATTTATTGATGCGAGACAATAACTTTCGGCAGGAAATGGTGGGAATCATTGTAGGGTTCTTCACTTCCGAGGAATATGGGGATTATGCAGAAATGAAATCGGAAATCAATCGAAGAATCATCCAAATCATCAAGCAAAGATTGTGGGATAGTTTGGGGGAGTTGGTAATTGGCTAAAAATTCATACTTATCTCAAACTATATTTATAAATTTCCGTACTCAGTACATGATAATTTTGATTTTGTTCTCTGAATAGATACGTTCAACCACTCGCAGGGTCTAAAAAGACCACTCCGAGGGATTCACTATATTTTTATGGCAAGATTCATCAGCAAAAAAAAGCACGAAATTGGGCTTTCTCCAGATGCATTCTTTTTCCGTGGAGAGCAAAAGGCGGAAGAGGTTCTGTTGAGAGTGATTGATTTTGACTCTTCCAACTT
>JBLIFI010000561.1:0-3147 GCA_047633715.1 Flammeovirgaceae bacterium | reverse complement strand
ATTTTCTTCTCTCGAATCGTTGTATTCAGGTGTTTTGGAGATGCCGATTGGGAAATTAGCTCGTTGCCAAAATTACTTTTACTACTAAAAACTACCTCTACAGGCAACGTGTTTTCTGCCACTTCACCACGCCAAACTAATGGTCCTGACAACTTTTCGTGAGTTTTGAGGTCGGAAATATCGTTCAAGACATTTCTTACTTGCATGAAATCATCTGCACCAACCACCAACTGCAATTTCTCTATAATGGCATGATTCATTCGGAATTCTCCAGAAAGAGAAACTTCGCAATCTTTCAATTCAGCTTTCAAATGCGCCTCCAACTTCTCGGCAAATAGTTCGGCTTGGGAATAGAGTAATTTCCCTTGGTTGGATTCTATGTATTCGATTTGGTCGATAATAGTTTGCTGGGTCTTTGCTCCGAAACCTTTGAGTTTGGCAACTTCCCCTGCTTGGCAAGCTTCCATCAGTCCAACCACAGTTGTTACATCCAACTCCTGCCAAATTGTGCGGATTTTTTTTGCGCCAATTCCCTTTATCTGCAACATATCCAACAAGCCTTTTGGAGTTTGCCCCAAAAGCTCATCTAATTCAGGAAAAGAATTATTATCTCGAATTTCGATAATCTTGGCCGCCATTCCCTTCGATATTCCCAATCCAACTATTGCATCAATATCTTTCTCGCCCAAGGGTTCTTGCATTCGCTCAATCACGAAAACGGCACTTCCATAAGCCTTTGTTTTAAAAGGATTCGCTCCGTGGAGTTCCAAAAGGGAAGCAGTTAATTTGAGTTGGCGGACAATGTCTTTATTGGTCATAATTTTAGTCTAAAGTCTTTAGTACAAAGTCGTAAGTTTTTTTCAAAAAATAGACTTTAAAAGTCCCAAAGGGACGAAATATATTTAGCGTAGTACGTAAGCTGCGAAGTTAAAATTGATGAAATTTCTTCAAACTCTTTCTCCCGAATCTTCAAAATTGATTCAATAATTTATAATTGGAAAAGAATTAAATTATTTATGGCTGTTTTATGGCTATTTTAAAGTATTGATAATCAAATATTTGCACGTATTTATAGATGTTTTTGATCATAAATAATTAGATTTATGGTTATTTTATGGTCATTTACACAAAATGGTTACTCTATCTCTCCATCTTCTTTTAACTTTTGCATACCAATTTCTAATGCACGACTAAAAACCTCCATTCCTTTCAAGAAATTTTCTCCTATTGTATAGTAAGTGGCTTTTCCTTTGCCACTTTTACTGAGTTCTTTGCTTTCCAACAGTTTATCTACTATTGTTCTTACTTGCATACGAGTTAGTGTGCCATTGAACAAGTCAATGAAATCATTCATTTTGGCCGTCTCGAACTCTTTCAAATGCCCGAGAATCAGAATAGAAGCTTGCGTGTGGTCAATGTTATTCATACTATACTTACCTTTCTTGTCGGTAAACTCATAATATTGCCTTGACAACAGATAGTAAGTACCTCGGGTTTTTCCTTTCTTCTCTATCAGGTTTTTCCCTAGAAGCTTATCAATAATTTCTTTGCTTACTTTAAAGTCACGATTGCCTTTTCTGAATTCATTCAGATGAATAATTTCTTGTACGGATAGTTTCTCTCCTTCACTTAGTTCAGATTGTACGGACTCAATAAAAAGCGCAAATGCTTTGTCTTCAATCACAGCAGAGAGCGTGAGTTCTACAGCAAAATCATCAGACTTCGTATAATCTGGCTCTGTTTTGCCCTCTTTCAATGTTTGGAAATATATTTTATCCACTCCTTGACCTGAACGCTCTACAATACCTGTTTTTTGAAGTATATCTGTCAACAAGCGATTTCGAGGAGTGCTTGGAGTCGTCAATAGATTATCGATTGTTACTCCAACAGGAAACCTGCCAGGATTCGTAATAGTTAACTCCGAAGGATATTGCTTAATCACTATCTCGCCTGTAAGCCTATAATCTCTATGGGCTACCGCATTATTGATAGCTTCCCTAATCACTTCTTGATTGAAATACGGAATATCGAAAATGAACGGGCCTTCCTGAATGGGAATTTTGCCATTTCGAAGGTTAATAGTATTCCACAATCTGTCAGCTTCTAAGAAAAATGCTCCTGAAAACGTATGTCTTTGGTCAAATGGTATTTTAGAGTCATCATTGCGGTATTCTAACTGAACACAAGTCTGAGGAATATGCGCCTTGATTACTTCTTTCTTCCCAAGCAGTATAACAGCGGCATTCGTTACCTTGTCATCTCTTATCAAATCAAGGTCGGAAAGCACTTGCTCTTTACTGAGCGTCAAGAATTGTGGGTTATCTTGTTTCCGTGCATATGCTTTTTTCATATTTTGGACTGCATCATCATCTAGTCCATCAATAGAAACTCCTTCACAGATTTTCTGAGAAAAATCAGGTTCTTGTTCCTGAATAATCTTCAGATACTGCTCATCAGACATCGGCTTCAACTCTTCACCAATTCTCATTAATGATACGTCTTCAAACTTATATACTTTGCCTATTGGGCGAGAGGGAATATCCAAAACCAGTACACGCTTTTTATCTGTATCATACAACTCGGATGCGGAAACCCTTATCCCTGTATCTCTATAAATATCAGCTTCCAATTCCCTAATTCGATTTTCATTTTGACTTGTACCGACCACAATATTAGGCTTGCCCTCTTCAATACCAAAAATAAGATAGCCTCCTCCTTCATTGGCAAAAGCAGTAACATATCCTAAAATACATCTTCTTCTGTCTTTTGGAGCTAGTTTGCTTCTTCCATTATAGGAAAAACTTCCTCCTTTAGCCTCTTTGAACTCTACTTTGTTCTCAGATTCCTTTAGCTGAATTATTTTTTCTATCGTCATATCAATCTTGTTCTACCTGTCAGTTGCTTCTACATCATACTATTTTTACCTGCGCAAATGACCTATCAGGCTTCCTTTCCACGAATTTTCAAAATAGATTCAAAAATCAATGCAATTCCCTGTAAAAGCAATAAGCTAAATCCAAAAATAATTAAACCTTTAATGATGAACCGATAGGGCAAACCATCGGGGTCGGCAGAACCTTCGTGCATAATGAAGGAATTGCGCACATAAATTAGGCTTGTTTGAATGGTTACAAAGCAAAAGGGAAT
>JBLIFI010000560.1:0-3148 GCA_047633715.1 Flammeovirgaceae bacterium | reverse complement strand
TAAATCAAACTAATAACGGATTAATTTATCCAAATACTTGCAAGCTTTTCAAAGGATGTGTAGATTCTTACTTCAATTCCCTAACAAGTTATTCGTCTTACCAACTACTCATTATGAAAAAGCTTCTTGACTTTCTCCTAAGCATATTCTCAGGCAATAAGGAAAAAAATGCGCCAGCCAAAGAAAATAACCCTTCAAAACCCAAAAACACTCAGAAGCCTTCCAAAAAGACAATTCCCAAAGTGAAGGAAGAAAAGGTAGTAGCAGAAAAAATAGAAGAAAAGCCTGTGGAAAATATTGTAAAATCTCCTGTGCCAAAGGAAACAGGGTTTCCAATTGCACAACTATTAGCTTACGCAGATAAACAGCTCGGTACGCCCTATCTAATTGGAGGCACCACACCAGATGCTTTCGATTGTTCTGGTTTTGTAGATTATGTATTTGAAAAATTCGACATCGACTTGCCCAGAACCTCTTCCATGCAATCGGAAACGGGGCAAGATATTGACTTGGCAAAAACCAGAAAAGGCGATTTAGTATTCTTTAGCCACACAGGAGACCGAATACAGCATGTCGGCATTATCACTTCAGACGAAGGAAAACCATTGAGCATGATTCACGCATCCTCCTCTAAGGAACGGGGAATAAATAAATGCGTGTTTTGTCGCAGTTTATTTTTGAGGCTAGTTTAGGCAAAAAAGTTTGGCATAGCACCGCTACGGCAAATTTTTTTTAACGAAGAATAGCCCAAAAAGAAACAAGAGAAAGTAGCATCTTATTTAATTTCCGTTCCTAAGGGTGTAATCCATTCTGACCTAGAAAATTCTAGCTACTGGAGACCAAGAATAAAATGGGCAAAAAGAGTGATATTGGAAATGGCGTAGAACGGTGTATATCTTATCTGGTTTGTTTACCTCGACATCAACAACATTATGAAACCTGATGTCATTTATTATATCACAAAGTGGTTCTATAATTCCTTTCCTGTAAATTCCTGTTTGAGAAGATTCGGATTTTGTCTATCATTGTTGCAATGAACTGATTTGTGCGGAAAAGTGTCCCGCCACCAACTATAACCAACAGAATTATGATTAAGGCAATTATCATTGATGATGAAAGGCTCGCCAGAAGAGAACTGACTAGCTTACTCAAAAAGCATGACGACATAGATATTGTAGCCGAGGCTGGAAATGCAGACGAGGCAATGGAGCTGATTCAGGAAAAATCGCCTGATTTACTATTTCTCGATATCCAAATGCCAGAAAAAACTGGTTTCGACTTATTGGAAATGTTGGATATTGTCCCCAAAGTGATTTTCACAACTGCTTATGATGAATTTGCTTTGCAGGCTTTTGAAGCAAATGCGTTGGATTATTTGCTCAAACCAATTGAGCCAAAAAGACTGGAAGAAGCAATCAGTAAAGTACGTGACCAACTCCAGCGAGATATAGAGCGAGCTGCCGAAGAGAAAGTCCCCACCAAAATTCATACAGAACAAGTTTTTGTGAAGGATGGAGATAAATGTTGGTTTGTCAATTTGAAAGAAATCAGACTGATGGAATCGGATGGGAATTATGTGAAAGTCTATTTCAACAAAAACCGTCCATTGATTCACCGTTCATTGAATGCGTTGGAAGAAAAATTGGATAGTAAAATGTTCTTCCGAGCAAGTAGGAAATATATTATCAACTTGACTTGGATTGATAAAATTGAGCCATGGTTTAATGGCGGTTTAATGGTTACACTCAAAGAAGGCGAACAAGTGGAAATTTCCAGAAGGCAAGCGGCCAAGTTTAAAGAAAGGTTGAGTTTGTAGAAATTTCATAAACTCATAGCTGGCAGATTTCATAACTCTGCCAGCTATGTTACTTTAGTCGTTTTCCCTTAATTCAATTGCTCTGTCAGGGTAATTCGTGATAATTCCATTCACGCCAAATGAAATGATTCTTCTCATATCAGCTTCCTCATTCACAGTATAAGTAAAGACTTTGAATCCTTCTGATTGGACTTTCTTCACTTTCTCTTCATTTAGCAGAATGAAATAGGAATTGATTGCCTTAAAGCCAATTGACTTATCTAAATACCCAAGTTTGGTTTTTGTATCGATATACAAAGGCAATGGGCTGAAATCATCCATTATTAGTTTATGGAATTCAAAATTCTTGTCAAAGTTTCGTTTGGAGTCGGTAATTTCCTGTAAATACTTGGAATCAAAAGCCTGGAGAATACACCAAGATTTTGCGTTGTTTTCATCTATTATTTGAAGTGTTTTTTCTACTAAGCCTTCATAAAATCCAGTCTTCGACTCATTCTTTAATTCAATAAGCAAAGTAGCTTGTCCATCTACTAAATCAATTACCTCTTGCAAAGTCGGTATTTTTTCTTCTGAGAAATCTTTGCTGAACCAAGTTCCAGCATCTAGTTTTTTCAATTCCTCTACTATTTGTGATTGTACTTTCCCAGTTCCATTAGTTGTTCGCTCCAAAGTAGCGTCATGAATTACCATTACTTCTCCATCTTTCGATAAGTGAATGTCAATCTCCACCATATCAGCTTTCATTTCTAAGCCTTTTCGGATAGAAGCCAACGTGTTTTCGGGCGCATAGCCTGAAGCACCACGATGGGCGATTACTAAAAAGTCTTTATTTTTCAACGATTCTGAAGGAACTTCCATCCACTTCTGCTGTAAATAGCCTCGCAAAATCCAAATAATTGTAGTAATTGCTCCAATTACAAAAATAAGAAGTACCCATTTCATAGCCTTTTTCATAAATAGATGTATCACTTGAGTTAAGCATGTTGTGCTGTTTATTATCGGGATGCCGAACCACGGGAGTCGTACTCTTTTGTACTTTCCTATAAATGAGGTTGTTAAGAACTTAAAACAGGAAAATATTTAAACTAGACTACTTATTGTAACAAATTAGTCTTTGATTTAGCCAGTTACAATTTAAGTGAAAAATATTTTACCTAGAAACAAGTAACAAATCTGTTAACTCCAAACTAAACTCGCAACAATCAAAATCCAACCGAAAGGACTTGCTTAGGAACGGAAATTAAATAAGATGCTACTTTCTCTTGTTTCTTTTTGGGCTATTCTTCGTTAAAAAAGTGTGCCGTAGCGGTGCTATGCAAAACTTTTTTGCCT
>JBLIFI010000559.1:0-3150 GCA_047633715.1 Flammeovirgaceae bacterium | reverse complement strand
TTTCGGCAACAATCATAAGCCCAAATAGTAAAGTGATGAAATAGTATAATAGCAAGTTTAAAAAAGCAATAAATCCATATCTATAATTTAGACATGGATTTATTGCTTTATCTCAAATTCTTAATTCCTAATTTTAAATTCTATACTTTTCTAGCTTTGCCTTCTTTCCAGTTCATCACGGATTTTGGCCGCTCGTTCATAGTCTTCATCCTCAATGGCTTCTTGCATTAAACCTTGCAATTTATCTGTGGAGACATCTTTCAATCTAGTAGGAGTCGCTTCTGACTGACTGGCAGTTGCTATCTCGGTTGGATTTGGTGTGATGCCAGCTTCTTCTTGCTCAATATCGCTCATCATAATTCCCGCCTCATTCAGCACTGAATTGTAAGCGTAAATTGGTGCATTGAAGCGAACGGCAATGGCAATGGCATCGGAAGGGCGAGCATCCATTTCGGTAAAGTTTGTTCCATCGGCAAAGCTGCAAATCAGCTTGGCAAAGAAAACGCCTTCTCGCAGAGAGGAGATAATTACTTCATGGACTTCTACCTCAAAACTGTCGGCAAATGTCTTGAACAAATCATGAGTCATGGGTCTGCCCGACTTGATTTTTTCTATTTCCAAGGCAATTGCCTGCGCCTCAAACATACCAATGATAATTGGCAAACGCTTTGTTCCTGCTTCTTCGCCCAAAACCAAGGCAAAAGAACCCGATTGGGAATGGCTCTGAGACAGCCCTAATATTTGTAATCTTTTCTTATCCACAAATAAAAATGATTTTCTAATGGTTCAAAAATAAGCACATTGTGCTATTATTTTTTTGTGTCGAGCTTAAATACTTTCCTGTTTTGAGTTCTTAACGATTTCATTTATAGCAAAGTACAAGAATAGCAAATAGCACAACGTCCTTAATTTACAAAATTATCCTAGCTTCATCAATCCACGATCAGATAATTAACCGAATCTGTGCATCAAAGTTTACAAACTATTCAGATTTCTGAAAATGTTTCCAACCTTGTGCCTGAATAGGAATCATTTGTTTTGCTCTAGTAATCAATGTCAAGCCTTTTGAAGCTTCCGTTGTGTAACCAATTGGCGTAATATCTTGGTGGTTTTCAATCTTCTTGAAATCCTCTTGGTCAATTGTGAAAAGCAATTCATAATCCTCTCCGCCATTCATAGCAACTGTGGCAATGGGAATTTGAAATTCTTTGGCGGCCACTTCGGCAACCTCGGCTTCTACGGGGAGTTTCTCTTCGTAAATCACACAGCCTAAACCTGATTGTGTACAAATATGAAAAAGCTCGGAAGCTAAGCCATCAGAAATATCAATCATGGAAGTAGGCACAATTCCTTGCTCCAAAAACTCATGAACAATCTCCGTTCTGGCTTCTGGTTTCAATTGGCGTTCTACAATATAATTGTATTCTTCCAATTTGGGTTGCATGTTTTTATTTGCCAAATACACTTGTTTCTCACGCTCCAACACCTGCAAACCTAAATAAGCGCCACCCAAATCGCCTGTTACACAAATAACATCATTCTTTTTAGCTCCGTTTCTGTAAGCCAAGTTAGCTTTTTTTGCCTGCCCAAAAACAGTTACGGAAATTACCAATCCACTTCTCGAAGTAGTCGTGTCTCCTCCAATCAAATCTACTTTGTATTTTTCGCACGCCATATTAATTCCCTCGTAAATCGCATCTATGGCTTCCACAGAAAAACGATTACTCAATCCAATACTTACCAAAACCTGCGTAGGCAAGGCATTCATGGCGGCAATATCAGAGAAATTGACAGCCATTGCCTTGTAGCCCAAATGCTTCAAAGGCATATAGGAAAGGTCAAAATGAACGCCTTCCAACAGCATATCGGTAGAAACAACGGTGGTTTCTTCTTCGTTGGAAACTACTGCAGCATCATCGCCAATTCCCTTTTGTGTCGTCTTATTATAGCTTTTAACTGATTTTTTCAATCGGTCAATTAAGCCAAATTCTCCTAAATCTTCTATTTCTGTTCGTTCCAATTTCTTCGCTTTTGTTTTCAGAGTTGCAAAGATAAGGTTTTGTGGGAATAGTCTTGCTTATTTTGAAATATAGACTGCTCAAAAAAATCCATAGCAACCGATACAAGCTCGCTTTCATTTTTTTGTCTTTAGAGCGAATAGATTATATACATTTTCGAATTTTAAGGCAATACAAATCAAACTAATTACTGTTGGAACTTTGGCAACAAAAAAAGGCTCAATAGAGTTTGTCGTCACTTTCCTGAAAATACCTTGGTAGTGCTATCGAGGTTGTTGATAAAAGAATCGGGGTTTATATTTAAGGTACCTCACATCTTAGGAACGGAAATTAAATAAGATGCTATTTCCTCTTGTTTCTTTTTGGGCTATTCTTCGTTAAAAAAGTGTGCCGTAGCGGTGCTATGCCAAACTTTTTTGCCTAAACTAGCCTCAAAAATAAACTGCAACAAAACACGCATTTATTTATTCCCCGTTCCTTAAACACTCCGATTTGATGATTTATTTACTGATGTTACGCAGTATGATTTTTTTTTTGATTTCGTAAATCGTTCATTGATGAGAAGAAATCAATATTTCCGAGAACTCGCCACTAGACCCTGAGAGTCAACTCAGTTAGTCGTGTGCCGCCAATTTTGGAGGAGTGGCTTATATACCTGAACACTTTTTACTCAAAATTCAACCTTAGTTCTACTTTAAGACTCTAGGAATATTGTATTCATTTTGAATACTCAAGCCAAAACAGTTCATAGATTACTGTAGAAAAAATGAAAATACTCCTCGGAAATGGTCTTTTTCAGACCTTTCCGAGGATCAAAGGAGTCAAGCAAACACAATTCAGATAAAAAAAGGGTAGAGTCTTAAAGTAGAATTAGGAACGGGAATTAAATAAGGTGCTATTTTATTGCAGTTTATTTTTGAGTCTAGTCTAGGCAAAAATTGCAGTCATAGCACTGCTATAGCGAGATTTTTAACGAAGAATAGACCAAAAAGAAACAATAGAAAATGTGCATCTATTTAATTTCTATTCCTTATCAAAGCCCAAGCTCAATTTCGGTTTAGTTTCCCCAAAATTGAATGCGGATGGCTAGTTGCGGACGGCTAGCAGTGTTAGCTACAATCCTCTAATAAAA
>JBLIFI010000558.1:0-3153 GCA_047633715.1 Flammeovirgaceae bacterium | reverse complement strand
AAAGGGGTATGGTACTCTTGCTCCACTTTTCTTAGACATTGTACTTTTCATAGATTATGTATTCTCCAATTTTGGAAAGCAAAATATAAGGATTAAACCTACATAATTGTGTCATGTCCAGTAGTATGCTTTTGCAAAATACAATTACCGTAATTTATTGATTATCACTATTGTACGGTAATTTTAATCTCTACAATTTAATTCAGTATAGGCACTTACAAACGAAATAATGTATTCTTTTAGTCTTTTGTACAAGATTGATTGCCAATCAGAAGAGTCTATTTTAATTGAATCAATCTTGATTTCATAAATTTCCAGACAAATATAAAAGTAATAGAAAGTACAAGAAGCTTGACCAGCTATTTCTGTAAGTTTTTTTGCCAATTAGCCTTGTTTACCCAACAATGGATTCCTATATTGGTTTTCTTTTCTGTAGAGTAAATTCCACTTCTGATTCTGTATTAAAACCTGCATGGCACAACTATTCAAAAAATCTAGAATTACCTTCCAGCTGCTATTCTGGTTTTTGGTAATTTCTTTGCCAGCAGAAATCCTAATTACCTATGTAAGTTATAGGAATGCAGAACAATCGTTGAAAACCGAGGTTACCAACAGTTTGAATGCAATTGCCACTCGGCAGGCAAATCAAATTTACAAATATCTTTCCAGCCAGATAAGAACTGTAGAAACCCTTTCCAACTTACCCGATATTATTTTAGCCACGGAAAACCTTGCGAGTGGCTTGAAAGATGGCGGGTTAGCTGGAACTGCTTTTTGGGAGGAAGAGGCGAAGTTCAGAGATTTACTTACTTATTACCAAAACTCATTTCTGTATGAAGATTTGATTTTGATTTCAAAAGAAGGCGATATCGTTTTCTCTGTGAGCAACTACCGTCTCTTGGGGAAAAACATGAATAGTAGAAGACTCTGGAAAACGGAGATTGCACGACTTTTCGACAAAGTAGATACAGAATTAATAAGCGTAATATCCGATTTCTCCATGCCTCCAGGTACGAAAAGGCATTCTGCATTTATCGGAACGCCTATTCAAAAAAGTGGAGTTACCATTGGAGTGATTATGGCTCAGTTGGATAATGCAGAAATCAACAATGTAATGAACGATTATGTGGGCTTGGGTGAAACGGGGGAATCACTTCTTGCGTTTAGAAAAGCTGATAGTGTAACCTTTATTACCAACACAAGGCATGAACCCAATGCAGCTTTCAATACCTCTTTTTCTATTTCTGACGAGAAAGCTACAGCAATTGTGAAAGCAACCAACCGAGAGAGAGGAAACGGAATCACTTCTGACTACCGTGGGCATTCTGTTTTAGCAGTTTGGAGTTATATTCCGTCATCGAGAAGTGGATTAGTGGTTAAAATAGACGAGGCTGAAGCATTTGCCCCTATCGAAGAACTTCGAATTATTTTAATAGCCATTGTTTTGGGAACTCTCTTGGCAATAATTATTGTAGCAATCACAGTAGCTCGCTCTATTTCCAAACCAATTCGCAAACTCACTTTTGTGGCAAAAAGTATTGCAGCTGGCAATTTAGAACAGAAAGTAGATATCAAACAATCCAACGAAATTGGCACACTAGCCGACTCTTTCAATCAGATGACTGATGAGCTGAAAATTTCGCAGGAAAAACTGCAAGAGTACAGTAAAAGCTTAGAGCAGAAAGTAGAGGAAAGGACTTCAGAGCTTGAAAATAAAAATGCGTTCATCACCTCACAGGCAGATGAACTACAAAAAGAAAAAGATATAATTGAAAAAAAGAATGCAAAAATCATAGCCAGTATTCAATATGCCAAGCGAATGCAAACGGCAATGTTGCCGAACATAGAAGACATTCAAGCAAAACTCCCCCATTCTTTTATCCTTTTTAAGCCAAAAGATATTGTTTCAGGAGATTTTTATTGGTTTTCACACAGAAGAGGAAAAACATTGATTGCCGCAGTAGATTGTACAGGTCATGGTGTTCCTGGGGCATTTATGAGTGTGGTTGGAGATGGTCTGTTAAATCAGATTGTAAATATAGACAGAATTACTACGCCAAGCCTTATTCTCGACCAACTCCACCAAGAAGTGATGCGAGCATTTCGCAAGGAGTCTAACAACAACAGAGATGGAATGGATTTGGCAATCTGTATGATTGACCATACAAACCATGAACTCCAATACGCTGGAGCAAGAAACCCACTTATCTATCTTCAAAATGGAGAACTCCAAGTTATTAAAGGAGACCGCTTCTCTATTGGAGGGTCCAAATACACAGATGATGATGCTTTCACAAACCACACCATCAATTTCAAAGATATTGGCACAAGTTTCTACATTTTTTCAGATGGGTATGTAGATCAGTTTGGCGGGTCACAAGATAGAAAATTCATGCTACGCCATTTCAAAGAGCTATTATTGGAAGTAACTAACTATCCGATAGAAGACCAGAGGGAGATTTTAGAGGAAACTCTTTCTGCCTGGAAAGGAAAGGAACGCCAGACAGATGATGTTTTGGTGGTTGGCTTTAAATTGGGAAGTTGAGAATTAAAGTCCTATATCATAAAACTCACGGCCGCATTTATTTTTGGGGAAGTATTTTGCAGAAATCTGCCAAATAGTAGAGGCTTGGTGAGTTTGAAATTGAGTAAATATTTCTGGTAAGTTCCCCAAAAATGCTGGAATTTGACTAAGCCTCATCAATTCTATTGTTGAAATAAGGTTTCCTATTTCGGTGGGTCATGCAACTATTAAAATCCAATAAAAAAAGTTAAAAAAAACAACTTATCGTTTCTGATTAGATTATGGTGAACTACTAAGTGTATCCGATTTTTTTGTAACTTATTAATTCATCAGTTTTTTTGATTTTGAGGAACTGACTGGTACAGGGATTTTTTTCTGCTTTGAAATTTATAAAAGAGTTGGGTAGAATGGAGAACGATAAAATCTAATTCTATAAAAGCCTATCAATCAAAAAAAACTGTAGTTAAATTTGCCCATAGAAAAAAGTAGATAAAAACAATGAAATATAGACTTCTCTTTCTATTTTTAGTTGGATTTCAAACCTCTTTTGCCCAGAATAGAGAAAGTTATCTGGTAAAGATGGATTTGACAAAAATTGAAAATGACAGAATAAAAATCCAGCTTTTCCC
>JBLIFI010000557.1:0-3175 GCA_047633715.1 Flammeovirgaceae bacterium | reverse complement strand
CAATAACTCCAATTCCAATATGACCAAACAACTTTTATCTTTTGTAAGTATTTCCTTGTGTTTGATTTTCACTTCTTGCACTCCGCATGTAGGCATTGTAGGAAGCTGGAAAAATGCCGAAAAGACTGTTTTGCCTGTTTATCATAATGTATTTTTGGCAACAATGATGTCTGATGAGCTTATATCCAAAAAAATCCAGACGAGTTTGGCTAAAAACTTTTCAGAACAATCAGTGGAATCTACAAATAGCTATTCTGTATTCCCAGAAATGTATGCTGAAGACTCTAAGAAGAACAGGAAGGATATATTTGATAAAGTAAATGAGACAAAAAGTGAAGTAATTTTGCTGGTTTCTACTTTCGATGTGGAAATGGAGAAGGATTACAGCCCAAACTCATCGACTCAATATACTCCTTCAAAAGTGCATACGAATATGGAGAATTTTTGGAGTTTCTATTCTAATTACCGACCAAGAATTTACGCAGATGATTTTTCTGATGATAGAGTATATTATTTAGAAGCGGATTTGTTTGATGTAAAAGAAGATAAACTGATTTGGTCAATTCAAACCAAAACTTACAATCCTACAGATTTGAGCAAGTTTACTGAAGGTTTTGCCCAGACTGTTGTGAAGGAAATGAAAAAAGATGGGATAATTGAATAAGAATTCTTTCAACAAGAAAGAGCTTTTCTATTTCAATTACGAACAAAAAAAAGCCACTCAAATTGAGTGGCTTTTTTTGAATCTTCTTACGTTAACAATTTCATAAGAGATGTTACTTTAACTACGAATGACTTGGTCTAAATATTTCATTGACAGGTTACTTTTCGATGAAATAATTTACTTGGCTCCAAATTCAACCTAACCTTTGCTTAGTTCCGAATCAACTTCCTATCTTTACTGGAAACATATAAAGCCATTCCATCAATGATTTCTTTCTATCCAGGACCTTCCAAAATATATCCGCAAATTTCCGAATACATGCAAGACGCATACAATTCGGATATTTTAAGCGCAAATCATCGAAGTCCTGAGTTTGTAGCTCTTTCCAAGCAAACCATTGAGTTGATGAGGGAAAAGCTAAATGTACCAAGCAATTTCACGGTGTTTTTCACTTCTTCGGCAACAGAATGCTGGGAAATTATTGGGCAATCTTTTATTAGCGAATTTAGCTATCATATTTACAATGGTGCTTTCGGAGAAAAATGGTTGGAGTACAGAAAGAAATTGATGCCAAATGCCACAGGACATGAGTTTTCAGTTCACAGAATGCTCGGGTTAAATACTTTGAATGCGCCACAGCAAACAGGTATGGTTTGTCTGACTCAGAATGAAACTTCTAATGGCTCAAAAGTTAGTAATCGGTTGATTGGGAAAGTGAAAACTCGTTTTCCAAAATCTATTATTTGTGTAGATGCTACTTCATCTATGGCGGGCGAGGAGTTGAAATGGAAAAATGCAGATATTTGGTATGCTTCCGTACAGAAATGCTTTGGTTTGCCTGCGGGAATGGGAATCATGGTTTGCTCGCCAAAAGCTATTGAAAAAGCATTGCAACTCAATCATAATCAGCATTATAACAGCATTGCTTTCATGCACGAGAAAATGCAGGTTTGGCAAACGACTTACACGCCAAATGTGCTAAATATATTTCTGCTAAATCGAGTTTTACAATCAATTGAACCGATTCAGGTAGTTAGTGAAAAATTAAAGGAGCGAGCTTTCAAAACAAGAAAGCGGTTGGAGCGAATGAAGTTGAAAGATTTGGTGTTGCTTCCAAGGCTTCGTTCAAATACGGTAATTTCCATCAAAGGCGAACCAAGCAAAATCCAAGAAATTAAAAAATTAGCCAAAGAAAATGGCTTTCTTTTAGGAAATGGCTACGGGAAATGGAAAGAAAACACTTTCCGAATTGCCAACTTCCCAGCAATTACCGATGAGGAAATAGAAAGTTTATTGGAGTTTTTGGAGCGTATTTCTGTAGCTGATAATCGTAAATTGTAAAATATTAATAGATGAGTCAAATCAAAGTAGAAGTCGATTTTTTAGAGTTTATAAAGACAGGAGTATTTGGATTTCTTAAACTTGGAGAGACTAAAGAAGAAATAGAAAATCAAGGTTTACTGCCTGAAAACTGGTTAAATGGAGAATCTAAAGATGAATCAAGAATTTTAAGATATGGTAATATTGAATTCCACTTTGAAAATAAAAATAATTTAAGTGAGATTTATACTGATTATTTATCCAATATTGATGGCGGGAAAAGCATATCGATATCTAATTGGTGGATTATTTCAAATGACAAAGTCAGTCCGAGTTTATTGAGTACGATAGGGGAATTAAACTCTTTGAATTTAGATTACACCAAAATTACTTATAGTGTCGGGTATATTGACATAGAATTACCAAATGGCGTCTATTTTTCCTTTGATTGTCCTGAAGAAAAACCTTATGAGAATCAGAACTGTTGGACTATGACAACAATTGGCAAAAGAATAAATAAACGTAATATGTGATTGCCTGTTACTGGCTATTATTTAACTCCAAAAAACTAGAATCGCCATAACTCAAAAAGCAGATGGCAGTATTGGAAGATTACAGCCAAGTAGCTTCTGCTTCCTACTCCTACCAACTAGGAAACCTCGCCTACCATTTCTACGATGAGGTGGGCAATATCAGAGCTTCCATCTCGCCCAATGGCGTGGCGCAACTCCGTAGTGGAGTGGCTTATGCCGACATTGACAAGACTACCTATAAATACACGACCGATGGCAGAGTGTTGGAGATGAACGAAATTGATGCAGGGAAAACCGAATATGTCTATCGGGAAGATGGCGCAATCCGTTTTTCGAGAAGTGCAAAGCAGGAAGCAAATGGCAAATTCTCTTACACTACCTATGATAATGACGGAAGACCTATTGAGTCAGGAGAATATACAGTAAGAAATATCAAAGATACCCAAGAACCACGTTTTGCAGGAAATACCTTCGTAAAGAATCCTGGAGATGCTTTTAGATATGTTGTTGACCCAGAAATACTGGAAAGTAATGGAATAGAAAATACTGATATGAGAGGTGTCTACCTGACTGGAGCGTTGCTAATGGCGAACACCTCGGATATCACTCGTACCTTCTACGATGAACCAGACCCCAACTTCTCTCTCCGCACCCAAAA
>JBLIFI010000556.1:0-3187 GCA_047633715.1 Flammeovirgaceae bacterium | reverse complement strand
GATTTCCATTTTCCCCATTTGCAAATCTGCACATTTCCACATCAACAAATTACCGAATCATCACATCAAAATTATTTCAATTCTTCTTTATTGTTATTTCCCAATTTCTCCAATCCGAAAACAACTAGAAAGCCTAAAATTGCCATGACAATTGCCAAAGCAATTTGTGGTTCGCCATCAGTATAGAGATGTGGCAAAACATTATTTTGTAGAAATGGCACTTCCTCGCCATGAGAGTTCATTCGGAATTGAGTAGTGATTTTCCAAGGATAGACTTTATTGAGCGAACCAATCATGAAACCTGTGAGTACAGCAAGTATCAAATTATGCGCTTTCTCAAACATCCAACTCAACAGTCTTGAAAAGCTCAACAAACCGACCAAACAACCTACTGCAAAAACAGCTAATTTTTTGCCATTTTCAACAATCAGATTCATATCAACTGCTTTCAAGCCATCAATTGTTCCGCTTATTGCTCCAATCACCGTAGCATAAGCTCCCATGAGAAGCAGAATAAAACTACCTGAAATTCCTGGAAGAATCATGGCACAAATAGCAATACAACCTGCGAAGAAAATGTAAATCAATCCGTCTGGAATTTGAGCAGGCACAAGTACAGTAATTGTGTAGGCAACGATAGCTCCAACTACTAAGCCAATGATATTCAGCGCATTCCATTGTTTAATTTGCTTGGCAATGAATAATACCGAAGCGATAATCAACCCGAAAAAGAACGCCCAAACTAGAATGGGATAATTGCTGAGCAGATAAGTAATTTTACTTGCCAGCAACACAATACTCACTCCAATTCCCAAAAAAAGTGGCAATAGAAAAACACCATTTATCTGTTTCCAAAAGTCTTTGAATTTTCCTGAAAACAACAGTTTGAATGTTTCCAAATTTACCGAACCAATGGAATCCAACAGTTCTTGATAAATACCTGAAATCAAAGCGATTGTTCCACCCGAAACGCCAGGAACTACATCGGCTGCGCCCATTGCCATTCCCTTGAAAAAAATCAATAATTTATCTTTCATGATGAGTAGATGAGCAATTTAAACTGACAACTCCAACAGGAAAAATCTTTGAAATTGAAAAGAAAAATTGCGATTTATGTGAAATAGCACAATTTGCTTGATTGTGGCGCAAACTTACAAGTTTTTAGGGATTTGGGAAGGTTGAGAGTGGAGAATCAAAAACAAAAAACTCCATGCTTTTTCAGCACAGAGTTCAAATTCCACTTACTTCAATAGCCTTTCGTTTTACTTCAAGGGAATCGTATAAATTTTGTTTCCCATTCCCTCAACATTCTTCTTCATACCTGCCGAATTGGTTCTGCTTACTTTTCCTATTTCCAAAACCAATCTATCTCCAGCTTCTGCCCGACCCAGCAGTTTCGGCAAATCTATAGAGGAATTCTTAAGCTTCATTTCGGTAATTGCCCTATTTCCCCTTGCCAAAGTAATCGTTCCCTCTTCAAGCTGGTAGTCGGTTTCCGCAGCCATGCTTTCATCAAAAAAACTGTTTGTGGTAAATTTCAAGTTTAGCGATTCTTCTTTTGGGTAATTCAAATAAATCCCCTCTTTCAAATCCACAGGATAATTGCCGAAATAGAGCTCAATTTCAGGTTTTGGCTCGTGAGCTACTTTCAAAGTTTCCGTGGCAATCAAATCAGAATCAGCAAAAATCTTTATTCGGATTTCATCATATTCTGAGTTGGGAATGATATTCGCATAGCCATATTCTTTATTGAATTTTACCAAAGTAGCATTTTCAAACTCTATGGAAATATTCTTATTGGTTGTATGACCTTCTAAAACTTCTACTTTTATGGAATTTTTACAATCCGAATAAATCCTGCCTTTGGTTGGAGTTACTCTTACCAAAGAGAATGGAACAGCAAAAGACACTTTTTGGAGTAGTTTTTTTCCTTCGTAGATTTCCACGAAATGCTCAACTTTTCGCTGTACATTTCTTTTTGGAGTGAGTGTAAACTTTCCTTTCTGCTCGGATTTTGTAATCTCCCCGCTTTCAGTTTTCAACTCTACCTTTTTCCAATCCACACCATCGGGCAAGGAAACAAATAACTCATTGGCTCGATTGGGTTGCAGAAGATTGACCGATTTGTATAATCCAATTTCCTGTGCATTTGCGGAAATGGAAAGAGCGAGGGCAAGTAGAATTGTAAATATATATTTCATGTTTTTTGTGCTTATAAATAATGAGTCTCAGTACATGATATTTTTTGTCATGTACTAAGATAATGAGTAGACGTTTTTCGGTTTTTCTTTCACTCTAACCGCACTAGCTGAAGCTAGTGGCAATTGAATTAAGACAGGTGTCACCTGAAAATCAAATTCAATTGCAACCATCTTCAGATGGTTGATTTAAAATTTCACTTTGGACTAAAGACTTCGGACTTACGACTATTCACTAAGCCAATTCCAAAGAAATTTTCTTCAATTTCTTCAAAATTCGATAGGTTTTGATTTTTGCATTCACTTCAGTCAACCCAAGTAAATAACCGACTTCCCGAAAAGAATTTCCTTCAAAAAAACGCAACTCCAAAAATTGAATTTCCTCTGGAGTGATTCGCTCCAACAATCTCACCATCAAACTATTCCTGTCAACAGAAGGCGACTCTTCCATTTCCTCAAATAAGCTTTCAATATGATTTTCCTGAATGCTAACCGCTCGGTGATGTTTCTTTTGTCTGCGAAAAAACTGATTGATTTCGCTCAGGGCAATTCGGAAAAGCCAAGCAGAAAATGGCACACCTTGGAACTTGAATTTCCCAATATTCTCTAAGCATTTGTAGAACACAATGGAAGTGACATCAGCAGTTGCCTCTTCATCATCCAACCTTTTGTTTATGAAAATAAAGATTGAATCATAATAGCGTTCGTAGATTGGCCCAAAATATCTTGGGTTTTTCTGCGAACGCTGAATGATGGCAAACTCTGCTTCCATTTCCTCTTGTGTCATGTGGAATTTGTTGGAAACTGATTGCCAAATTCCTTTGAACAATCCAGCCAACCGATTTTCAAAATCTCTGACATCGAATAATGGAATGGGAAGGGCGAGAGAATAAGTCATTTTGGAGTTGGCCATTTAGTGAATTATAAAAATAGTTGATAAATAATAATTATGTGTTATCTGCTATGGAACGGGGAATAAATAAATGCGT
>JBLIFI010000555.1:0-3195 GCA_047633715.1 Flammeovirgaceae bacterium | reverse complement strand
TATTCCTATTTTCAATCTGTATTTCTCAGGCTTTCTCTCAAGAATTAGTGAATAAATTTTCAGAAGATTTTGGGAATTTTAAAAAGAGTCAAGGGGGATGGACAATTACAAATGAGGAAGGTATTACTGCTTGGTTTTTGAAGCACAAAACTGATTTCAAAGTTAAGTTTTTGGATAAGAATTTGAAGCAAATTGGAGAGAGGCTAGTTTCGATTCCTGCAAAAAGCAAAGATTATGAAGAATTTATAGCTGGAAGTTTTTCAGATGGGAAATTCAATGCGCTTTTTTCGTCAGGTAAAATTATTTCCGTAGAAATCGCTGAAAAAACATCCTTTGCCTCATTGCCTGAATTTAGTAAAAGATACAGATTACTGAAGGCATATAGTTACAACAATAAACTCTATCAACTATCGGTCATTAAAAACTCGTCCAAACTGATAGTTTATGAAATATCGACTCTAACCAAGATAAAAGTATTCAAATTTGATTTAACCCAATTAAATGGAGTAGGTTCTAACTTGCATTATCATGCAAAGGTGTCTTCTATTGGCTCGAAAGAAATCAGATTCTCTTTAATTGACAGCACAGGGTTTTATGGTTCAAAATTTCCCAATGTTTTACTAAAAGCTTATCCTTCTGACAAGAAAATTACATTGATTGCGGATATTAAAAGCCTTGGAGGTACACATTTTTTTGATTTGAGTTTAGAAACTGGAAAATATTCACATCAGCTATTGGAAATGACAGGAAATACTTCTAATTCATTCCTTTTTGAGAATAATTTGTATGTATTGAATTCTTTCAAAAGAAAAGCAATCCTAAGAATCTATTCTGTAGAAGACAAGTTTAATAAAATCAAGGAAATTACTTTTGATAAACAAGAAAATGGTTCAGTTCGGTTTAATAATTCTGGATTGAAAAAAGTTGGGTTTAGCTTCGACAAATCTGTGGAGAAAGATTTGCAAAATCCGAATCGTCTTTTTACCAGAATGGGTTACGAAAACTGTTTTGTGAGTGTTTGTAGAAGTGAAGATGAAGGCTTACTGCTTACTTTAGGTTCTTACACGTTCGTTCCTCCGCAGGCGAATTACAATGCGGTTATGCCTGGAATTGTAAGTGGAGTAGTTACATCAGCATTCCCTGTCTTATCTGATGCTTATTTCAAAAATATTTATTTTGAAAGCAGGCTAGATCGAAGTGCATTGGAATATTTGACAGGAGAAATTGAAGCTGCTATGAAGTTCAAAAAGGATGAAATAATTGATTTATTTTACAATAATCTGTCAGATGTTACTATGCCCTGCAAAACTCAAATTGAAATTGATGGCAAATTCTACTTTGGACATTACCGAAAAGATTTGAAAGAATACCGATTCTACCAAGTGACAGAATAAAGTGCCATTTCCTTTAAATTTTGACAAGTTTCCCAACTCTCTTATATTTGTTATCCCATTCTTTTTGTAAGAATGGAATCTTATTTCATAATACTATACAAAAACTATGAGATGAGACATTCCATGTTTGAGCCAAAACAATTGAAAACTGATTGTTTATGAATTTAACCCTGTTTTTCAATCCGAAACATGGAATGTCTTTAACAGTAATTAGAAATGTATAATACTATGATTTCGTTGCTAAAAATAATATCCAGATAACATAGAATTATACTATAATGGGAAGAGCATTTGAATATAGAAGAGCGGCTAAGGAAAAAAGATGGGACAAGATGTCAAAGTTGTTCCCAAAACTTGCCAAGGCAATTACGGTTGCTACCAAAGAAGGCGGTTCTGATCCAGATATGAACGCCAAATTGCGGACAGCCATTCAGAATGCCAAGTCTGAGAATATGCCGAAAGACAATATTGACTCGGCAATCAAAAGAGCGGAAGGAAAAGATGCGACCGATTTCGCAGAAGTAAACTACGAAGGAAAAGGCCCTCACGGAGTGTTGGTTTTTGTGGAATGCGCTACCGATAATATTAACCGAACTGTTGCCAATGTGAAGCATTACTTCACAAAATCTGGCGGGAGTTTAGTTCCAACAGGTTCTTTGGAGTTTATGTTTACCAGAAAAGCAGTTTTCGATATTGAGAAAACCGAGGAAATGGATTTGGAGGAAATGGAATTGGAACTCATTGATTTCGGGTTGCAACGAATTGAGCAACTCGAAGCAGATGAAGAAGACGATGAAGCAAAGCAAGTCATCAGAATCTATGCAGATTACACGAACTTCGGCCCACTTTCCCAAGCCATGGAAGACATGAAAATCGAAGTTAAATCATCTAAACTAGAGCGTTTCCCAACCACTTCGGTAGAATTTGACGAAGAGCAAATGGAAGACATAGAAAAGATGTTAGACAAGATTGAAGATGACGAAGATGTACAAGTGGTTTTTACGAATATTGAATAGCTAAAAGAATGTACGAATTTAGATGTACATACATCCGTTCAACCACTCGCAGGGTCTAAAAAGACCACTCCGAGGGATTCACTTCACTTTTTGTCATGTACTAGATTTAACTAATACAATTCGCCAACTCACTAATTCACAAACTCGCCAATTCAAAAAAATGACTAATTCAACAGATTTACATGTGGAGATTGCCAAACTCCAAAAGGCAATTGAATCGCATTTGGGCGTGGAGGGAAATGTAATCTACGATTTCTCTGTGGAAGACAATAAAATCAAGCTGAATCTCATCACGGTAAATACTCGACACAATCAGTCATTCCTATTTCATTCTGTCATTGGTGTTGACAAACCCGATGCGTTGAAAAAGATGCTGGAGTATGTACGAGATAAATACGAAAAAGAATTTTCCTATACACTTCAGTGGCGAGCAAATGGAGACAAAGAATTACATACTTCTTACTTCCGAGCGAAAGACATGCACGAGGCTTTGGACAAACTTTATTATAACCGAGATATGAATTCAATTACGGTTTATAGTTTACAACTCAATCCATCGGCATAAAATGTGTTGGTTCGATTTTACTGAAAGAGGTTGGAGATTTGAACTCCAACCTCTTTTTCCATTTCTGTACTCTGTTCAGAATACTTAAACAAGTAAGGAACGGGGAATAAATAAATGCGTGTTTTGTCGCAGTTTATTTTTGAGGCTAGTTTAGGCAAAAAAGTTTGGCATAGCACCGCTACGGCAAACTTTTTTTAACGAAGAATAGCCCAAAAAGAAA
>JBLIFI010000554.1:0-3210 GCA_047633715.1 Flammeovirgaceae bacterium | reverse complement strand
TACTCATTTTGCCAACCATGTTCCGAACTTCCCCGACTCCAAAACCAAAAACCCGCTCTTCAATCCGAAAATATTGGGGAAAAAAGTATTTTGTGATGAAAAGATGGTGGAAATGGCAAAAAGAGAAAAAAGACTTCTCAAAGACTCAAAAATCAATATCGTTAAACCATTTAGTGTTCAAACACGAATCTACTTTACTCCGAAAGCTGAAAAATGTAGATATGTGGTTGCAACACAACAAAATCACAAATCTCCAATTGGCAATTGACAGGTTGGATGGAATCGTAATCCAACCAAATGAGACTTTTTCATTTTGGCATTTAGTTGGAAACCCTACGAAAAAGAGAGGTTTCAAAACGGGAATGGTTTTGGAAAATGGGAAAGTAAAAGAAGGAACAGGAGGTGGCTTGTGCCAGTTGGGAAATTTACTTTTCTGGATGACACTTCACTCGCCACTTACTATTTCCGAACGTTGGAGACATAGTTTTGATGTATTTCCTGATGTGAACAGGAAAATCCCATTCGGTTGCGGAGCTACGCTTTCATATAACTATATCGATTTTCAACTCAAAAATGAAACTCAGCAAGCTTTTCAGTTCAAACTTTGGCTTTCAGACACTAAACTGCATGGAAAATTGCTTTCGGAGTTCGAGCCAACCTGTTCTTATGAGGTTTATGAAGCCGAGCACAGAATGCAACAAGAGGTTTGGGGAGGCTATACTCGCCACAATATAATCTACAGAAAAGTGTTAGAAAAAGAGCATCACACATTAATATCAGACGAGCCTATTGTTGAAAATCACGCTATTATGATGTACAGCCCACTTTTAGAGAATTAACTATCACTTGCAAAATAGCCGAAAAACATACGCATTTACGCTAATTTAATTTTTCTAAGCTATTTTTGTGCTTTTAACTGAACTACCACAAATCAAGAATGCCTCATCTAACTTTATTTCATAAGGTAAGCAGGCTTTGTCTCTTTGCTTTTGTATTTTTTTCATTTGGCTACTTACAAGCCAATCCGCAATCGGAGACATTCAGTTTCTACGAGGTAAGCTCAGCTATTGAAATTCCTTTGAGCAAACTGGAGGTAATTATAGATTCGGCAAACAAGCTTTCAGCTTTTGAAATTCTACAATTTTCAGAAAAAGGTAAATTTTCAAAACTAGATAAAAGTATTCGCCCAGCTGGCAATACCACTTATTGGCTACGAGTAACTATCTCCAACCAAACTGATAGAGATAGAGATTGGTTGGCGTATCCAGGCAAGTTTTTTGTAAAAGAACTCTACGATTGGGACAGCTTGCAGCTAGGAATTGATTCCCACAAGTCCAACGGAAGGCTTATTGCTTACAATGAGAAAAACTTCAAAGGGTTCTCCAATTTCGACCAGCCCATTGAACTTTTCACGCCAAAAAACGAGACCAAAACCTACCTTTTCAAACTCTATTCCCCCACCGATTTCTACCTGAAACGTTCGCCTTGGCTAATTCTGTATGAGCCTACGAATTATAGAATAGAGCGCTATTTCAGCAATGTAGTGGGTGCTTTTGTAGTGGGCGGATTGAGTTTGATTGCCATTTATCACTTACTCCTTTTCGCATTTGTTCGGGAGAAAATGTATTTGTCCTTTATAGGATTACTCATTTCCAGCGCATTGTTTTTTGCTTATTATCATGGGTTTACCATTGAGTTTCTATGGAGAGATTACCCACTTTTTGACTCCTATTCTTTCTTATTCATTCTGGCTGGATTGGGGATTTTCTGGCTTCGGTTTTCGAAATACTTTTTGGCAACAGGGAAAGAAAAAAAGGCAGGAATTGTTATGGTAACTATTCTTCAGGTTCTTCATTTAATCCCTCCAGCTTGTGCTATTTATGATTTGACTGCACCAGCACCTGCCTTGCACTTGCTTACCCAAACTGCCAACTTTCAGATTGCTCTCGTTTTATTCACACAGTTATTCATTTTTGCAGTAGCTGTGGTTGGAGTTTTCCGAAAGACTGAGGAAGCGACTTCATTTCTGCTTGCAAACTCTGCGGCACTTTTGGGTGGAGTTTTATTGGCATTTCAGTTTTTCAGAATCATTCCACATCAAGAATGGATTGTTTATGCTCCAGAAATAGGATTCCTGTTCATGTCTGTAATTTTCTCGTATGGAGTAGGCAAAAAAATTGTTCTGATGCGTAGTGAAATCGTAGAGAAACAACTCCGAACAGAACGATTGGAGCGTGAGAAAGAGCAGGAAAAACAGAAAATCATTGAGCAGAAGAACATAGAACTCGAACAGAAAGTGATGGAGCGAACTTCGCAAGTTGTTCATCAGAAAGAAGAGATTTCTACGCAAAGAGATGCCATTGAAGAACAAAATGAGGAACTCAAATTATTGAATGAAGAGAAAAATAATCTGATAAATATTGTTGCCCATGATTTGAAAAGCCCTCTGAACCAAATCAATGGAATTATGTATGTGTTTAAGGCAACCATGCCCGATATGAACGAAGACCAAGGTTCTTTGGTAGATATGGTTTCCGATGCCACCACTCGCCTCAGCCAAATGATTACCAATTTGCTAGATATCAATGCAATTGAGTCTGGGCAACTGAATATCAATTTGAAGAAAACAGATATTACTACTGTTGCCAAAAGGTTGCAACCACAATTTGTAGACAGAGCCAACAAAAAGAATATCCAAATACACGAAGATTTCAGCCAAGAGTTATATATCTCTATAGATGAATCCTATTTGGGGCAAGTATTCGAGAATTTAGTCTCTAATGCCATTAAATTCTCTCCACAACACAGAAATATCTATTTATCTGTGAAGCAAGCCGAAAACGAAATTGTCTTTTCTGTGAGAGATGAAGGTCCAGGCTTGAAGGAAAAAGACATGGAAAAAATGTTTGGCAAATTCCAAAAGCTGTCTGCGCAACCCACCGATGGCGAGCACTCCACAGGCTTGGGG
The DNA here is from genome assembly GCA_047633715.1 of Flammeovirgaceae bacterium. GTDB lineage: Bacteria > Bacteroidota > Bacteroidia > Cytophagales > Flammeovirgaceae > JBLIFI01. Next base: position 242 of record JBLIFI010000554.1, on the reverse strand, counting down.
CTTTCTATAGTGAAACGCTTTATGGAGGCAATGAACGGAAAAGTTTGGGCAGAAAGCAACCCGAAAGTTGGAGCGACCTTCTTTGTAAGTCTTCCTATTTATGATAAGGAACAGGACTTAGGAACGGAAATTAAATAAGATGCTACTTTCTCTTGTTTCTTTTTGGGCTATTCTTCGTTAAAAAAGTTTGCCGTAGCGGTGCTATGCCAAACTTTTTTGCCTAAACTAGCCTTAAAAATAAA
>JBLIFI010000553.1:0-3212 GCA_047633715.1 Flammeovirgaceae bacterium | reverse complement strand
TACCTACTATAGTCCTGCCAGAATGGCAAGATGATTATCAGGTTCATGTTGCATATGGAAATTTAGAAAACATACTTCCTAAATGTAACTTAGTCATTGAAACGCCAAGTGCATCGGCTTATCCTAAAGTAGTCGGAACCCATCACTCGGGGCACATAGAAATAAAAGGTTCAGCCATAGCAGATTATCATGAAGATTTTACAGGACTCCTGGAGGCTTGGATTGGCGACAAACCCCAAGTAACGATTGACTTTACGATTGATGACGATATACATGAGTATGCAATGGCATTTGTACAGTTTATACAGAGACTTGTAGGTAAGGGACATTCAGCCTCATTCGTGAAATGGTATGCTTCAAATGAAGAAGATGATTACCATGAAAATATGTATGAAGCAGGCTTGGGTCTGAAAGAGCGGTTGGGAGATGTGTTTGAAGTTATTGAGATAAAGTAAGAGAAGATACTGGTCTAAGTGAAAGAGTTTAATCTGTAGAAAAAAAACAATACAACTCTTGAGGAGTGCAATCTATGTAGTCACTCATGTTACGCAAAGGCTCAGTTTTACCTCGAATTCGCACATTGGCAGGTTCAAAAGAACACAGCCAAGTGCTTTTCTGCGTAACATCAGGTAGTCAGCTATTTGACTTAGGATTTCTGGAGGCAGTTGGGATTTTTTTCCTGTATGGTTGTTGGCGTCATGTGTTCCAGTATTATTGTATAGTAAAATTACAAACCATGCTAGACAAAAGTACCCGATTCACTAAAAACCTCTCTCATTTCCCCTCTCAGAGTACAAATAGTGGTTAGATTCAAAATCTTTCTTATTCCCCAAATACCTTCAAAGCCATTTCCTTATCTAAATCCAACTGCTTTTTCAGCGATTCCAATCCATCGAATTTTTGGTCTCCACGAAGCGTTTTGAGGAAGAAAATACGGATTTTCTCATCATAAATATCTGCTGAGAAATCGAATAAGTTCGCTTCAATACTTTGTTCGAGTTTATCTCCTAGAGTCGGGCGAGTGCCAATGTAGAGCATTCCGTTGTGGAGTTTCCCACGGACTTCTGCCCGGATGGCATAAATTCCGTTTTCGGGAATGAGTTTGTTGGGGTTGGAGACAGCAACATTGGCGGTTGGGTAGCCGATTGTTCTTCCTATTTGCTTTCCTTTTACCACCGTTCCAGTCAGCATGTATTCAGAATTGAGGTAGGAATTGGCGGTTTCCACTTCGCCTTTCAGAAGTGCTTTGCGAACTTTCGTGGAACTGACTCCAACATCATCAATATCTTGGCGGGGGATTTCCTCTACTTCAAAGCCAAATTGTGCGGAATTTTCTTTCAAATAGTCAAATCCACCTTCTCGGTTTCTGCCAAATTTGTGGTCGTAGCCAATTACCAAGCGGTGTGTTCCAATTTTATCCACCAGAATATCATGAATAAATTCCTGTGAAGTGGTTTTCGAGAACTCTTTATCGAATTTAATTACTACCAAATGGTCAATTCCAAATTTCTCCAACAAAACCGCTTTTTCATCTAAATCAGAAAGGAGTTTCAAATCGGTTTGCTCGGGGAAAAGCACCAAACGAGGATGTGGCCAAAAAGTCAACACTACACTTTCTCCATTCTCGATTTCCGCAACTTGCGTGAGCCTTTTCAGTATTTTTTGGTGTCCGATATGAACGCCATCAAAAGTACCACTAGTAACAATAGCTCGCTCTAATTTTTGAAAATTCTCTAATCCGTAATGTATTTGCATAATTATGACCTCTTGCTTTACTGCAAAACTATATCAAGATTCAGATGATAATAGGATTTTCAAGATTATTTTGCAGATTTTAGAAGATTAGCTGATTTCATAAAAGGTAGTTGTAAAGATCTAATGCTACTTTTGGATATTAAGAGCACAAGCGGAGTGCCGCCCAGCAGATGCTTGCGCTATGATTTATTGTTGCTTTAGCATTACCTGTTTAACACTACCTCATAAAAAAGACATTCCAAGTTTTTAAAGAAAATCTTCAAAAACTTGGAATGTCTGACTGCTGAATTTTAATTTACCTAAGCAATGTTAGGAATCACCAACTCTTGGTCTGGATGAATCACATCGGCACTTTTCAATTTGTCTGTGTTAGCAGCAAAAATCTCTTTGTACTTCATAGCATCGTCAAAATAATGCTTGGCAATTTTGCCCAAAGTTTCGCCTTTTCCAACAGTATGCATGTGGTAATAATCTGTATTCTCTACCTTAATGTCAGCAACAATGTCAGTAGGAGCTTCAGAACCGTCTGCTTTCTTAATTGCATTCCACATTGCATCTTTCTGATACTGAGTTTGAGTAGTTCCGCCAACATGCAAAACACCATCTTTCTCCTCAACGCTTCCGTCTGTTACTGCAAATGTTTGTCCTAATTCTAATACTTCTTTGTATTTGTCTTGTAAAAAAGCCATCGTTTTTAGTTTAGATTTTAAAAAAACTTTAGGAGAATCCTCATAAATGAAGTTATTCTCCATCTCAAATATAAAAAAATGTTGCTATTCCTTATTCTACAATGGAAATAAAAATAGTAACAAGTGTAAATTCACACTAAAATATAGCTCTTAAAGCTAATTTACGCTTCTATTTCAATTGATTCAGGCACAAAAAAAAGCTGTGGAATATGTCTATTCCACAGCTTTTTTTCAAATTCTCTTACATTATTCGCTCTCTTTTGCCACTTCTTCTGGGTCAACCCAAAATTGATTATGCGTATAATCTCTATGGTTTGGGAAAATCTCGTAATAGCGAGTTTGAACCAATTCAAACAGCACTTCCCGCAACTCGTCAATATTCTGCTTTTTAACTGCGGAAATGAAAACTGCTCGGTTCTCTTTTGCTAAGTAAGAGTCTTTCCACTCCTGCAAAGTAGCTGGCGGTTCATCTTCATTGTCCTCAAAAAGTGGCAACTCCTTACTTTGGAAATTGTCAATTTTGTTGAAAACTAGAATGGTTGGTTTGTCATCTGCCTTAATTTCCTTCAGGGTATTATTTACCACCTCAATTTGCTCCTCAAAACCATCGTGGGAAATATCCACCACATGAAGCAGAATATCCGCCTCCACAATCTCGTTCAAAGTAGATTTAAAAGACTCGATGAGCGTAGTAGGCAGTTTTCGGATAAATCCAACCGTATCAGTTAACAAAAGGGGAATGTTTTTTACCACCATTTTCCGAACTGT
>JBLIFI010000552.1:0-3222 GCA_047633715.1 Flammeovirgaceae bacterium | reverse complement strand
GTTGCTTCGAAGTTGGAAGTTGAGCGAATGCCCTTAATTTCCGTAGGTGGAATCATACCGACTCCACAACCTCCAAATCTCTTTTGCAATCTATTTCGCAAATATTCCGTGATTCTGTCTCCTTCAATTTGGGAGTCGCCATAATGTACAATTCTGATTAGGCTTGTGTCAATTTCATTTTGGAGTGAGTGAAAGAAATCATCTAAAATAGTTTCCTTGCCTTTGGGGAATTGTAGAAAACGATTGAGTTTGTCAGGAACAACTTCCTCTACAACTTCCACAATCCTATCTGATGAATCAGTTTCTGCCAAACTCTCTAAACTGTCAATGCTATTTTGCAAGCTTTCCACCGCAGACATATCTACCGACTCTTTCTTTTGTGGTAATAAATCCTGAAAAGTGAATATTTTGATTGTCCAATTCTCATTAATTTTGATTTCCTCGGGAGACATGAGCATCACCAGCCCAACCATGCAGGCAATGTAAATAAGCAACGTAAGGATTCGAGTAGGTTTTATCATAAGTTCCTAAGCCATTTGTCGTGAGTCCAAAGTTATATAAAGTACCTCAGTACATGACAAAAACTGAGTGAATCCCTCGGAGTAGTCCAAGAAGACTCTCCGAGTGGTTGAACGGCTACTTTGAAGCGAGAGTATAAAAAATTGTCATGTACTAAGATAAAGTACTGATTTAGATCAGAATATTTCTACAATTTGATTCCAAAAGTAACTTAAATTGTAGAGATTAAAATTTCCGTAGAATATTGACAATCAACATTGTACGGAAAGTGTATTTTGCAAAAGCCTTATATTTGTTTTGACCAAAAAATCACTATTTGGTTTTCGTAAAATACACTACAATGATAAAAAAAACTTTAGGCAAAAGATAGTTTCCCTGACGAAGAAATACCTAAAAAGTGACTATTTCGATATTTCTAGCCAGCTAGATTCAGCATTAGATATTCCAAATCTTGAGGATGCTGATTTGACCCTTTTTGAGAAAATGAATGCTTTATTATTCTTAGGCCAATTAGTGGGCTTGCCCACGCTGAAAAGTATTTTGACCAAGTTTGGTATTACTAGCAATAGGTTGCAGAAAAATTACAGAAATCGTATCCCCTCAAAAAAGCAGGATAAAACATAATATATTGATTATCATGGAATTAAAAATGAGTGGTACTCCAAGTAATCTATTAAAGTTCGATAAATCATCGGAAAAATGATTTTAATATAATTTTCACGTATTAAAATCATTTTTTTATCAAAAATACAATCGTTTTATTGAAATTACTCCAGTTATAACTATCTGATTATCAGTTACTATGCTTTTTTGAGGGGGTACATAAAACACATATAAAAACTTGAAAACCAAATACTTATTGAGAAGTTAAACTCTACAATTTAAAAATAATTCTCTTTTGGTATTATGAGTTTCTATTTTTGCGGAATAACAGTTTTTATACCTTTTATTTCAAACACAAATACCAAATATGAAAAATCTAAACACGATTTTGACGCTAATTTGCTTCTGTTTTGCCATTTCACTTTCCTCTTGTGATAAAGACGATGACGGATTAAACGATGAGCAGATTCTTGCCAATGAACAAAATGCGGCAGAAGACAGAAAAATACCCACAACCGAACTCGAAAAAAATGTAAAAATAGTTGGCGCAAACTTCATTGTAGGAACTGCACCAGCACCAACAGGCTCGGTTGATTTCAAATTGCAAGGAAGCAATGATAGAGCGCAATTGAAGACAGGATTCAACATCAAACTAGAGTCCTCTGACGATAATATTGCAGGAGCGTACATTCAATTGTTAGATACAGACAAAAACAAAGTGAATGGTTACCTTCAAGTACCAAAAAGCGCTTTTACTTATGGCAGGCTAAAAGGCGAAGAATCAAAAGGCATTTTCGGATTGAGAACAAAAGAACTTGATGAAAACGAAATTGATATAAACTTTGAAGATGGACTTGAGCCAGGTACATTTTGCTATGAAATTTGTCTGTATGATGCAGACAGCAATGTGAGCACAATTCAAGAGGTTTGTGTAGAAGTAGAATCTTGGGGTGGAAATGCGGATTTGGTGGGAACTTGGAAGTTTAATGAAGCGGAGAGTGATTTGGAAGATATTTCCTTCGAAGATTATTATAAATATTGTAATAATGGAGACTCAATATTAATAGAGTATATGGCCATTTATGAAGATGTTACTATAACCTTTGATAATAAAGGTAATTATGAAGAAGGTGGAATAGTGAATTTTCCTAATGCTGTTTTTTCAGCAGAAAATTGTTCTGTAATCTATGAAGATGACGATTCAGAAAAGGCTTCTGGCCGATGGTCATTCAATGAAGATAACCAAACGCTAGTGGTAGTAACGTTTAGATATATATATCCTAATAATGACATTGAGGAAATAGAAAATGGAGAACTTTATTTTGAAAATGATGCGGTATCCATTATCAACAATAAGCTTACAATTACCTTCCTTCCAGATGACGAGGAAGAAATAGGCAGATTAATATATGTTTTTGATAAACAATAAATAACACACATTTTTTAAAAACCTCCTATTCTCAAGTAGAGAATAGGAGGGCTTTCTTGATTCTATAAAACTTCTACAATCTCCTATTCCCCTACTTCCTCGCATAAGTCAGCACAATTGCATCAACTGGGTTTTGAATGCTTCCCACAATTTGCCGTGGCGGGAATTAAGGTAGATTTAGTCGTCTCCAAACAAAATGAATCTATCGGAATTGACCTGATTGGCTGGGAAGGTACTTTCTTCGAGAGTTTCTCGCTTGAACGCTACCAAACTCTACAACGTGCTGGCATGGAAATAATCCCGCTGAGTTATAATGCTTGGCGGAGAAAACAAGATGAGTTTTTAGGGGTTTTGGAAGGGGGAATTGTCTGAGTTTTCGTGTTTTGAGAGGTAGTTTCTGACTCAATTTACTCAAAAATAGAATTTACCAGTTCTTTCAATTCGTCTTTAGAAATGTTCTCTTCTTCCGATTTGTCGTAGATGGTTACCAAGTAGATTTCCGTTCCCTTCTCGGTTTCTTTCAGCAAATAGGTTACTACACGAAATCCACCTCGTTTCCCTCCTCCTTTACTTTTGCTTCCGAGGCGGATTTTACGAAGCCCTTCTCCTAAATCCGTACCCATTTCAGGGTTTTCGGATAGTTCCTCAAACAATACTTCCACCTCGTTGGG
>JBLIFI010000551.1:0-3223 GCA_047633715.1 Flammeovirgaceae bacterium | reverse complement strand
TTCATTTATTGAATTAAAATTAACTTCTGGGTTATTTATAAACCAATTAATTATTGATTTTGCATGAAATTTATGGTTATAGTACACTTTTAAGTCTAAAATACTCAGTTTTGGGTTTTGATATTTTTCTCTAAATTTCTCCAGAATTGACTTGCTAATTAAGGTCATTGTGAGGCTCAAATTGACAAAATTAGTCAGATTTTTTTCTTTATAACTTTTGAAATCAGATAAGCCAAAATGCTGTTTGGCGTCTCTGAAATCAAATTCAATTTGAAAACGTAATTTGTAGTAGTTTACCAATGTTTGATAATCCAGTTCTAAATCACTACTGAAAAAGAGTTGTATCCCTACTTTTCCATCTTTGCGAATTGCTTTTTGTACGACCACATTTAACTTCCTTCCATCGCCTTGCTACGAGCCTGAATTTGATAAATTTCTAGTCTCGTTCCTTTATCATCTTTTTGAGAAGATTTCAGGTATTTTCTGTCCAAATTAGATAAATCAAACTGTTTTCCATAATAAAGTAGGTCTTCCTCTTTTTCTGACTTTTGGCTCTGCCTTGACTTCAAATAAAGCCGCATTTTTGTAGAGTTTAGAAATCAAAAATAAACCTTACCCAGAAATAATATTCAAATAATTTTCATTGCCGTAGGCTGTATCGCCTACTATATGTTTTACTTCCAAAGCAGGCAGAAGAGAAGATAAAGCAACTACTGCTGAAGTGAAAACACTCCTAAAGGCTCGTGAAGAAGCATTGTCTACTGATAAGCTTTCCTTCATCTTATTCTTGCCCCCCTTTTTCCTGCCTCTTTGCAAAGGCTTAGCCCCGTTCTGCAATCTCTCTTTGGCTGCCTTGCGCTGTGCTTTTTGTTTCGCAATACGCAACTTATAAGCTTGGCTGTGAACTACTTGAATGGTGTGAATCATAAAAGAGGTGGCGCTTTCCACATCTATCAAAGAGAGAGAAGAAAAACAAATACCGGCAACAGGTTTTTCAATGGAGGAACTGTAAAATTTAGACAAGCCATAACTACACTTTCCACTTTTTTTTTCGACCGTTTCGTCAGTAGCAAAGATATAAGTTCGTTGCGATTCGAAACTCCAACGCATAAAAAGAAGAATACGGATGGAGAGCCAGTCAATTTCACAACTCAGAAAACGGAAGAGTATAGATATACTATACTTATTATAACGGCTAAAAATACGAGTATTAACCTGAAAGCGAACACAAAAAAAACTGCTGATCAAACAATATAAAATGCCTATATTTGAACTTGTCAAAGTAGTTTCTAATAGAACTTGGAATGAACTGATGGTAGGAAACATAAAAGTAGATATTTTCGTCTAGTAACTTAAATATACAACCTTTTTTGTTTCCTTATTTTTTTTAGCATAAAATGACACTCATGTTGATACAGCAAGTCCAAATTTATTTCCCCAAAAGAAAGAAGCAAATGCTAGACAAGCAAACGTAATGAATATTGATTTGGGAATTCCGAAAACCGTTTCAAACTCTGTGAGTACAAAACCATACGCTATGGCAGAAAGTAATGCACCAAGGCTGTCAACTAAGAAGAGTGTTCTGGAATCGGGAAGTTTCATGGTTTTTCTTCTATTCAAATTTATTTTCGTGATTTTATTCTCTTGCCAATCCGTCAAAACCAACTTATATTTGTTTCATTTCCCAAGAAAACAACTCAGAACTTCCCTACTAATTATGGCAGATTTAAAATACTCCAAGCACGATAGCCAAAGATTCGGATTGAATATCCACAGAACTCCTTTTACTAGTAATGTAGATGTGCCTAAAATTTTGCGCTACATTCTCGAAAATGATGTGGACACGGCTATTATCCGAATTCCTTCTACCAAAATGAAGGATTTGCAATTGCTGGAAAAAACGGGAATGCCCCACATGATTGCCGACACTTTGGCATATTACCATTTCGATTTGGGGAAGGCAATCAATCCTTTGGAGAACAAGGATTTGACTTTTGAGATTGCCACACCTGAACATCATGAGCTGTTAGATAAAATGGTGCGAGAGTGTTATGGAGATTACACAAATCACTACCGAGTAAGCTACCTATTTGATAATGAATTAGTTACAGAAGGATACCAAGATTGGGTAAGAAGTTATGCGGAAGGAAATGAGCGAAGAATCTGTTTCATTGTCCGCAAAGGAAATGAGGCGGTTGGATTTGGGACTTTCAACTTAGAGAAGGAAGTGAAAATGAAGGGAATTCTCTATGGAGTGCGCCCTAAATACCGTGGAAACAATATTTTGAGAGATATTATCCGCTATTCTTTGCAATATGCCGAAGACAAAGAATGCGAATACATGCGAGCCACAGCGCAAATTGAAAACACACAGGTTCAGAAAATCTGGTCGAAAGAAGGTTTTGAATTGCACCATACAGTAAATACGGTACATATCAATGCCTTGCTTACCAAATCCATTTTCGAGCCGTTTTCTTATGAGGTTTCCATTGATTCGGAAGAGCAGGTCTCCCCAAAAGTTTCCAATAGATATGTTTTGCAACGAATCAATAAGGAATTTGATCAAAAGCAGAATATTGTAACTAAAAACCACCGTTTCGTAAATATCTTCCCAATCCGATTTGGAGAAAGCTATATTCTCAAATTCTCTTACCCAACTGGCGGAAAGGGCTTATTGCGAATTATGGACAATGAACATAAGACTTATATGTTAGTGTATTTTGATTTGAAGCATTTTGTGGCTGGGTAGAAGAACTCTCTTTAGTGTAATTTGGGCATCTAAGATGCAAATCCTATGTTACGCGGTGCGCAATGAAATTGCGACCGAGGAGATGCGACCAAGCGAATAAAATAGACTTGTATTCTATGACATCAGAAAAAGCTAAGGCAATTATTCTTGACAGATTAATTGTAATAAATAGTTCTAGAGCATCAAATAACCAATTAGAATTGGACTCAGACCGAAGGTTGGAAAATAGTGTTGGCTTTTTTTTTATATAAAGGAGATTCTTGCTCAAAATTGTTTAGTAAAAAACAAGAATACTGAAATAATAAGGCAGGCAAGAATTAAGTCTATAAAGTCCCATTTTTGTAAATATTTACCTGCCGACTACAAATTATTCTGTAAAGAAGAAGAATGTATAATGTCATGGAGGATTTTCTGATTTCCACAATACCGCCCAACCTTTTCAATTTCGGACACTCAATTCTGTCAACTTAAGAA
>JBLIFI010000550.1:0-3228 GCA_047633715.1 Flammeovirgaceae bacterium | reverse complement strand
CGTCCGTTGGGACTTTTCCTCTTTCTTTCTCCTTCTTCTTTCTTCATTTTTTAATTCGCCAATTCACGAAATCACAAATTCGCTAATTCACAATTTCTACTGGTGCTTCATGGGCAAGTTGAAAGTTGTTGGTAATAATTACGGGTAAATTCGATTCTAAGCCTTCGGTAATTTCTACTTCCGAATTGTTTTCTGCGCCCAAAGTAACGTAATTCCATTGAGCAAACCCTTTATTTTCGGTAAAAACTACGGCTTTGCCCGAGCGCATGACTACGGCTTGCTTGGGAATAACTACGTTTTGGCTGTTGGGAATGCGAATTTGGACATTGGCGTTCATGCCTGGCAAAAGCTTGTTGGCATTTTGCATTCGGAAATGGAGTTGCACCATGCCGTTTTCGTTTACTTGCGGATTGGTGCGCACCAATTTAGCTTGATAGGTTTTACTCGGCTCGCTCAACACTCGGACTTCTGCTAATAAACCCATTTTCATTTTGCCATAATCTGACTCAATTACTTCTACGGCAACTTCTAAGCTGTTCGGATTGTATATTTTGCAGAATGGTTCTGCTAAATTGGGCAATTCGCCTTGTTTTTGGTTCAAATTGGCAATTCTGCCACTCAAAGGAGCAACGAGCTGGGCATTTCGTAAGTTGATTTCTACTTCTCGCTGATTGACCAAAGCGAGTGTTAAGCCACTTTGCGCTTTCCATTGCTTTTGCTGTTTGTCAGTAAGTTTTGCAGTATCTGCCAAGCAATAGTTGAACTCGCAACATAATACAATGTAGGCATTCTGCTTGAGCAGTACTTCTTGCTCGGCTCGGGCAAGGGAATTTTGGAGTAAATCGGTTTCTTGCTGGGCAATCAGCTGACCTCGTTTCACATACTCTCCATTTTGGAAACGAATGCGTTTAATCAGATTCGTGCTACGAAACTGCAAAGCACTTTCTTGCCTTGCTTCTAGCTTGCCTTGTGCTTGAATGGTACTTTCAAAGGTTTTATTTTGGGAAACGGCTATTTTAACTTCCGTAGGCGTTACTTTGGCAGTTTTGGTATTTTTGGTCGAGTTATCTATCTCTTTCTCTCCTCCACACCCATAAACTAGAAAAATCACGCTAAAGAGAAGGCATATATTTATGTGCATTATTTTCATCTATTCTTACTTGTTGAATAATTGTGAATTTCTAATTGATTGCTCTGCGAAGTTAGATAATGCACTTTCATTCTCAAAATACTGAAAGAACAAATTATAAAAATGTATTTAAACCTAAAAAATCACGTAAAAAATTTGATTAGTATTAGTATTAGCTTTGCACATATTATTTATTTAATCACATAAAACGTTTAGTTATAAAGAATTTTAAAAAATTTGCAGTTGCTTTTGGAATGGTGGCAGTATTAGTTGGAGGTAGCATTACAGCAAACGCAAAAGTAGAGAGAGGACCTAAAAACCCTTGTAGATTAGGAACTCTGACTGGCATGGACTGCCCTCCAAATGGAGGCTCATTATGTTGTGGGTTTGACAACTAATCGGTCAAACCAATCTTAAGCAAGAGACTCATTCGTACGAATGAGTCTCTTGCTTTTTTCAAGAAAATAAATATCAAATATTATATCTATGAACACACCTAGATTACTCCTACTTTGCTTTTGCATGCTTCTATTTTCAACCTCCTGCGAAAAGAACAATGAAGAGCAGAATCTATCAGATATTCCAGAAAACATTTTCAATTTAGAGAAGACACTAATCATCCCGCTCGATTCGGTGGGCAGACACTCCGTTTACTATACAATGGTAAATACTGAAGAAAAAAACCTGTTGGGATTAGTAAACTTCAATCTAAACGCCATTGAATTACACGATTTGAAGAACCTCTCAGAAAAGCCTTACAAGCGTATTATTCTTAAAAAAGAAGGCGATGAGGCAGTAGGTGTGTTGACAGGTTTCGATTGGCACAACGATGATTCAATATTCACAATCAGCAATGTTAGGTCGGGGAATAAGATGGCAATGGTTGACTCGGAAGGAAACTATAAAAGAACCGTTGTCGCACGAAATCTTTCTGAAGAATACGATATCTATTCTATGAGTGGCTCTAGTATCCATTTCATAAATGGATACTTATACAACCCTGGTGTTCCTTCTTTCAGAGATTTAGACAATCCAGCAAATAATGCAAAACAAAAGATAGATATAGAAGACATTGTGAAGGTCTCCGATGGCTCAAAGGTACAAATGCCAACTGGGCTTCCCAAATCAGTTGGGAAGGGTAGTATGATGTTTGGCAGGGTAAAAGGCAAAGGAAAACAAATGGTCTATAGTTTCTATCAAGACCATAGTCTGTACACATTGGATTTGGACTTTAACAATGAAAATGGACTAGTTCCACATCTTGCAAAAAGTAAGTTTGCTAAAGAAATCCAAACAAATAACCAAGACCCCTCCGACCCAATGACTTACTTCAAATGGCTTTTCAATAATGTAACCTATGAAGATGTCTATTACAACTCCTACCTACATGTCTATTACAGAATAGTTGGTCAGCCCACAGGCTACACACATGACCCCGTTTCTGGCAAGCAATTGGATGGCAATCAACGTCCTTTCTCTGTGATTGTGCTGGATGAGCAGTTCAATATAATTGGCGAGCAACTATTTCCCGCTGAGAAATACGAATTTACTTATGGTAGAGCTTTCATCCATCCGAAAGGCCTTTATTTGGGTCTGAACAATCCTCACAATACAGAAATAGGTGAAGACGAAATGGCGTTTCAATTACTTGAGCTCAAAGCAGAATTTGTCAAGCAAGCCAAAAAGAATAAATTATGAAAAGGGCGTATCTATTGCTGTTCATAGCGTTCCTCTTCGGTTGCAATACACAATCGGAAGAGTCAAAGTTGCTCTTTCAGTTTCTGAAAGATAAAAGTATCTCCGAAAAAGCAACAGTTTACCTTCTCATTCCCATCATGAGTTGCGGGCATTGTACAGAGGAATCCATCTCTTTTATGGATTCTTACGAGGACAACCCTAAAATCCAATTTGTAGCTAGCGGAGATTCCAAGCGGGATTTAAAAAGAGTACTTGGGCAGAAAGCGGAATGGAGCAATGTATTTCTCGATGTAAAAAACACGGCTTTCGCAGAGGGAATCAACAATGGAGGAGTTACTGCTTTTGTGATTTTGGAGAATCAAGCACTAGAAAGAAGGAATTTCGACCCTACAAATATCAAA
>JBLIFI010000549.1:0-3263 GCA_047633715.1 Flammeovirgaceae bacterium | reverse complement strand
TAAAACTCGAAAAACAAGCAATAAAACTGGTTCAAGCGGGGCTTCCCAAGCGTCCACACTTGAACCTAATAACTTAAACTTCAAAATCATGAATTGCACTCAGTACCCAAATTCACGATAGAACCAATTTTATAATATAAAATCGCTGTTTTTAGTAATTCAAATGTGGCGCATGAGACACGCACCAAAGACACATACTTCTTTTTTGCGTGTCTCAAGCAAAATTTATTGCCTCAGAGCCATTTTAATAATTTGCTCCACACTTAAATCGTGTCCATTTTTCTTGATGATGGTTCGAATATTTCGGTCTGCGGTTGCTTTCGGGATTCCCAACTGCACCAAAGCTTCCAATGCTTCTGACTGATTGTTGGCACTTGCTGAAAGTGAACTCACATCCAATCCACCTTCTCCAGCAGAAACGCCTTCTTTGGCAAGTTTGTCTTGCAATTCTAAAATGACTCTTTGGGCAGTTTTTGCGCCAATTCCTTTCACAGACTGAATGGTTCGGACATCTGCGGCCACAATGGCTTCTTTGATTTCCTGACCAGAAAGCGAGGAAAGCATAACCATTCCTGTGGAAGGCCCAATTCCTGAAACGCTAATGAGTTGCAGAAAAAGCCTTTTTTCAATTTGCTCCCAAAACCCATAAAGCACTTGCACATCTTCTTTTACATACAAATAGCAAAATAGTTTGGCGGGTTCACTCACTTGCAATTTTGCGTAGGTATTGAGAGATATTTTCAATTCATAGCCTACGCCATTGGCATCTATTACTGCAAAAGTTGGATCTTTAGCAACCAATCTGCCACTTATATAATTGAACATAAATAATGTCTGAATTTAAATTTAAGCACGTTATGCTATTTATTACTTTTGCATCTCTCTATAAATGAGACTGTTAAGACTTTGAAATAGGAAAATATTTAAGATAGACTACTTATAGTTTCCAATGCATTGGTTTTGAATCAATTCTCGCAATAAACTATCACAATTTCAATCCAATCACAGTAACATCGTCTCTTTGATATTGATTTTCCTTGAAATCATAGAATCTATCTTTTATAATAGCTCGTTGGTTTTCAAAGCTTTCCGATTTGATTTCATCTAGCATTTCAATAAATTGCTTTTTACCAAACTTCTTCCTGTCCATATTATGCTGGTCGAAAAAGCCATCGGTAGAGAGATATAAAGTATCACCTCTTTTGAGCTGAACAGTTTGGCTTGTGAATTTCCTTGAAGCTTCTTTCTGTATTCCTCCAATGGATTTCCTATCGCCTTTACTTTCAGTAAGTATTCCATCTTTTGTATAGAAGATGCTGGATTTTGCGCACGAAAAAGTCAATTCCACTTCTTGGTCATCTTTGCGGTCAATCACGCAAAGGCTCATATCCATTCCATCATCATTCTTGCCTATTTCTTGTTGGAGTGCTTTTCTGACTCCTCTGTGAAGCATCATTAGAACCAAGCTAGGGTCGGTGATGCCTTTCTGAACCACAATTTCATTCAATAATTCATGCCCAACCATAGACATAAATGCACCAGGAACTCCATGTCCCGTACAATCCACGCAGGCAATCAGCATTTTTCCTTTCTGCTCTGCTAACCAATAGAAATCTCCAGAAACCACATCTTTTGCATGGTAGAATATAAAATACTCCAAAAATGCTTGGCGGAATTTTTCGGAATCAGTCAGAATTGCATCCTGAATAGTTTTTGCATAGCGCAGACTATCAATGATTTGCGTATTCTTAATTCCCAACTCTTTGTTCATGTCCTTCACTTGGCTGTAAGCTTCGGCATGATCAACTCCAACCGTTACATATTCTGCAAAACTTTTTAGAATATCGAATTGTGCTTCTGTAAAAGCATTTTTATCGTCACTTTGTACTAACAAAATCCCAATCACTTTCCCTTTGATGGAAAGTGGAATGTAAACGAGAGAATTGGGAATTTCAATATCCATTTCCGACTCGAATTTCTGCTGTGCATATTGTTCGTATTCGGCATGGTAATCATTTACAAAAACATCTTTATTGTTCAACACACTCCAGATAATTAGTCTTTTATCTTGGCTGAGTGGCACGTAATAATCTGGAAAATGCTTGCCATGTTTGTAGTAGCCAATCATTTCTATTTGCTCCGAATCCCAATCTACCGTACCAATTCCGAAGGCGGTGGAGGTTACTAGTTTGGAGATGTTTTCGTAGGCAATTTTGATAATTTCTTTAATATCGAGCGTGGAGTTAATTTTCCTGCCCATTTCTTTCAAGACTTTAATGTCTTTGTAAGCTTTGGAAACTACTTGTTTTTGCGCTTCAATCATTTCCTTTTGCGCAGTAATTTCCTCATTCTGTTGCTCCAATTCTTTGTTCTGAATAACAATTTCCCGCTTCTGATTGGTAAGCATGTAGTTTTTGCCTTCCAACTCTTCCGTTCTTGTTTTCACACGAGTCTCTAGCTCACTATTCTGCTCCTGAATGATTTGACGTTTCTCTTTTTGCTGACTAATAATTTGATGTTGCATCAGATTGATTTTGTCTGCCAAAGCCGTGGCAAAAAGCAAAACCTGAAAAGTCATTCCTATTTGGAGTGCGTAATAATCAAATGGATTGGTTTCAATAACTCCCAATCCAAATAAAGCCAAGAGGGAAATTACGATTAGCAAACAGAAATTGGCGGCCAAAAAGAAATAAGCTGGGCGGAAACCTTGTTTGGCAATGATTCCTGAAACAGCAAAAATCACAATCATGCTTGTCAGCACTTGAATGATTGCCAACCAATTCAGCCAAATCCCGAAAATATTCAATAGTATAATTCCAAACTGAAACACGACACAAATATTCAAAACTAGATTCCACTTAGGAAGTTGCGCTTTGGTGTTCAGAAAATCACGAGTGAAAAGTAGATAGAAAATCCAAGCAAACCCAAGTAAATGGCGAGTTGCCACTAAGTTCCATTCAGGAAAGTTTCCCCATAAAAACTCATAAGTACTTCCATCGATTGTGGCACTCGAGAGTGTATAAAGCGCAAGAAAGAGAATGTAGAAAATGTAACTCTTGTCTCGGATGAACACAAAAACCACCAAATTATACAAAATCATGAGTAACATGATTCCTGTATGCAAACCCAGAAAGTATTGGGAATCATTGAAAATCTCTTCTACCTCTTCGTAATGATAGAGCTTAATTTGATGAAGTGGCTGTGTGTCTTTTGAATTCGATTTGATAATGGGCGATTGGAGTTTCGCACGCAGGTAGAACGTG
>JBLIFI010000548.1:0-3264 GCA_047633715.1 Flammeovirgaceae bacterium | reverse complement strand
ATATATAGAGATAGAGAGAGAGAGAGAGAGAGAGAGAGAGAGAGAGAGAGAGAGAGAGAGAGAGAGTAAATTCTCCTTCTGAATTCAAGTGAAGAACAAAGTACTTACTCGCTCGTAAATTTTAATAGAACTCACACAACTAAAAGCTGTCAACTTAAAGCTTTAGGCTAAATAGATGAATTATGATGAATAGATTTTTTTGGTATTGCGCTGGTGCAGATAAGGAGATTTTGAACAGAAGTCCGTATTCGGAACACGTGCGGTATGCAAGTCTAGGCGGAATTGTGTTGGCAACGGGAATTATGGCGGGTGCTGCAGGTGGATTCGGTTTCTACACAGTTTTCAAAAGTGTTCTAGGCTCACTCATTTTTGGCTTTCTGTGGGGATTGATGATTTTCAACCTCGATCGTTACATCGTTTCCAGTAGTGGAAAAGGAGATGGAACAGATGCAATTACTTGGGGAGAGTTCAAGAATGCGATTCCCCGATTGGTGTTGGCGCTCTTGCTTGGTCTAATTATTTCTAAACCTTTGGAATTGAAGATTTTCGAGCCAGAAATCAACTCTAAACTACAGGAATTACAATTGGTGGAATCGCAACGCAGAAAAGAACTTTCGGAAGGGATTTTCAATGCAGATATTGATAGTGCGTATTCCAAAATTGAAAAGCTGAAAACAGAAATCTCCACTAAAGAAAAGAAGCGAGATATTATTGCCGATAAACTGCAAGAAGAATTGGCGGGAAGAACAGGCTCGGGAAGACCGGGAGAAGGCCCAACGGCTCGACAAATCCGTTCGGATATGGAAAGAACACAAGCTGAGTTGGCAGATTTAAAACAGAAAAATGAGGAGGAGATTAAAATCCAACGAGATATTGTGCGCAGAAACCAAGAGGAACGCCAAAAATCTTTGGATGCTAACGAATCGGCAATTGCCGCTTACGATGGTCTGATTATCCGACTCCAAATTCTGCATGATATTGCCCCAACTATTTCATGGATTATTACGATGCTATTCTTGGCAATTGAAACTTGTCCTATTTTCTTCAAAATGATGTTGACAATTGGGCCATTCGATAAAGTGAAGAAAGAGCGTGAAAACCTAATTATGTATAAGGCAAAAGTGGAAGTGGAAGCACAAGAAGCGGAAATCCGTACTACGCACGAGAAAATTATGGAGGCGCAAGATGAAATTGCCCTACTCGTAATCAGTAAATGGAAAGCCGAGCAAATTGCCAAAATCGAAGCCAACCCAGAAGAGTATTATAAGACTTTGGAGAAGAAGTAAATTGATGTGATGATTTGTTGATGTGGAAATTTGATGATGAAAGAAGAGAAAAAGCGGTTTAATTGGTTGTGGGTAGTTGGTTGGAGTTTTTTAGTTGTAGGAATAATCCTCAGCATCCAATATTTGCCCTCTAAATTATATTTTGTAATTGCCTTCGCCATTTTAGGGAGTACATTTATTGTTGATTTTGTTCGTACAAAGAATAAAAAATGGAGAGATTATTTATTTTTAAGCAAAGCCTGTTTATATGTTAGTTGCCCATTTTTTGTTTTATACTTTCCGAACGATTCTGTTTACCTAATTCCTATATGCTCTCTTCTGCTTTTAATTCACCTCGGTGAGCTTTGGTTTGGAAAGAAATAATTCCTTTCACTAAGCATTTGGGCATGATTAGCTTCTCCAAAAAGAGGAAAGCAAAGGCTTTTAAAAATCATGTGATAGCATGGAAGTCTGAAATGATACTATATATGATGTCCGATGGGTATAAAGACCAAATTGGTGGAGAACGAAGAAGGGGATTTGGGAAATTACAGCTGATAGAAAAAATTAAAATCGCCCAATAGTTTCCGCTAGACACTCAAAAAAAACTATTTGAAAAATGGCTGTAAGATTGGCGTGGCACCGAAAAGCAAACTGATGATGTTATGCTGATTGGATTGAAAATTTAGGCAACAATAATATGATTGATAGTCAAGTCCTTATAAAATAGAATGCTATTCATATAAGGGCTGCAATTCGTTTAATAGGCCCGAAAAAACCTTTCGTACTTTAAACAGTACTCTTTTTAGTCTGGAGTGGAAGTTGCTTTCCTAGACAAGACCTGCCAAGTCAATACTTGGTAGGTCTAATTTTTTTCTATTTCTGAACCTTTTTCGCAAAATCTGATTTATATTTGCAACACTGTTGCATAAATATCTTTCAGAATGATTTCTACAAAAAGAATACAAATAGATTTAGTTGGCTTTTGGGTTTCTACACTTTGTGCTATTCACTGCATTGCTGTTCCATTATTACTGACATTCTCCGCTTTCGGAAGTTTGCACTTTTTGGCAAACCCCGCCATTGAATCGGTTGTTATCTTTTTCAGTGTTTGTATTGCGTTCAGTTCTCTGGTGCCCAGTTACCGAAATAAACACCATAAAATCCACCCTATTTTATTCATGGCAATTGGTTTAGTTGGAATTGGTTTTGGCAGAATTTTCCACGATTTTGAAGCAATCGAGATTGGTGGAACTGTTCTGGGTGGATTTTTTATTGCCTACGCTCATTTACTAAATTGGAGGTTATTGAAAAAAGCATAATTTTTTTGGTTCTATCGTGAATTTAGGTATTGAGTGCAATTCATGATTTTGAAGTTTAAGTTATTAGGTTCAAGTGTGGACGCTTGGGAAGCCCCGCTTGAACCAGTTTTATTGCTTGTTTTTCGAGTTTTAACAAACTCGAAAAACAAGGTAATTTCTTCAAATCTTAGTTTTGTTATACCTTTTAACCAAATTCACGATAGAGCCATTTTTTTATAACATTTCTCAAGTAATTTATTCGCCTCTATTCTCTTGAATTAGCCTTTCGAGTAATTGTTCTAGGTGGATTTTTTCCACAATACTTAATGCGGGCATATCCAACCTAAAAGCATTGAACTTAATAGTAGTGAGTTCAGAGAATGATTCTATGCTTATTCCCTTCTTATCAATCGCTTCTTTCACATAACCCAGTTGTTCTTTATTAAAAATATGAATTGAAGTATCATTTTCCTTAAGTTGTAGAGATTAAAATTACCGCACAATAGTGATAATCAATAAATTACGGTAATTGTATTTTGCAAAAGCCTTATATTTGTTTTGACCAAAAAATAAATAGTCAGATTTCGTAAAATACACTACAATGATAAAAAAAACTTGGTTCTATCGTGAATTTGGGTATTGAGTGCAATTCATGATTTTGAAGTTTAAGTTATTAGGTTCAAGTATGGACGCTTGGG
>JBLIFI010000547.1:0-3265 GCA_047633715.1 Flammeovirgaceae bacterium | reverse complement strand
AATCGGGTTTCGTTAGGAGTTTTATACTAGATTTGGAAGGAAATGAAGTAAATACCAACTTTTATCAGCCCAACCAAATTGTATGGGAAGTGGCAAGTTATTTCCAAAGAACACCTTCCGAAGAATATTTTCAGGCACTAACAGACTGCGTTTGTTGGTACAGCACTTTTGAGCGACTCCAAGCCATTTTCCACACTATTCCCGAGTTTAGAGAGTTTGGAAGAACCAATTTGGTAAGAGGCTATATCGATTTCAAACAGCGTACTATTTCTATGATTAACCAAACTGCCGAACAGCGCTATAAAACCCTGTTGCAAGCACAGCCAGAAATCTTCCAAGTTGCTCCACTCAAACAAATCGCTTCTTTTTTGGGAGTTACAGATACTTCTCTAAGTAGAATTAGGAAAAAAATGATGGAAGCAGGGCAATGACAAATTCTTGCCTTATGACAAGTTTATTGTAGCCAATAGTTGCCAAATTTGTGAAAACAAACTGACAGAATCATGGCTACCATTCCAAACTACATCAGCATTACATTTATAGTGCTTACATTTTTAAGCATTTTCTTATTCTATAAAGCTTCTAACTCTAAGAACTTTTTAATTCTCATACTGCTATGGGCTGGCATTCAAGGCGTAATTGGGTATTCAGGATTTTACACCAACTTTGAAGCCATGCCTCCCCGATTTCCATTACTCATTATTCCACCCCTATTTTTTATTGCAATGCTGTTTTTCACTCGCTCGGGAAAGACGTTTATACAAAAGCAAAATCTGGCTTGGTTCACACTACTCCATACAATTAGAATACCTGTGGAGTTTGCTCTTTTATGGCTTTATCAGGAAGGTTTCATTCCAGAGCTAATGACTTTTGAGGGCAGGAATTTTGATATTCTGGCTGGACTTACTGCTCCATTTGTCTACTATTTCGGATTTATAAAATCTCAAATTGGTAAAAAATGGCTATTGGCTTGGAATGTAGTATGTCTTGGTCTTCTTATAAATATCATTGCCAATGCAATCCTCTCCGCCCCTACCCCATTCCAACAATTTGCTTTTGAACAACCCAATATCGGAATCTCCTATTTCCCTGTTATTTGGCTACCCTCAGTAATTGTCGCCTTGGTTCTCTGCGCCCATGCTATTACCATCAAACGACTGTCTCGCTAAAAACAACGGTTTATCGCTCTAAAACCCGAAAGTTTATTATTCCAGAAAGAATTTTCCCAATCCAACCCCTAAATTGCACATATAAATACGGATGTAAACAGCTATAAAACCTAAACATGAAAATCAATTTTGAACTCCTTTCTGCCATTTGCGAAACACCAGGCGCACCAGGTTACGAACAGAGAATTAGAAAACAAGTCATTGAAGAAGTTACACCCTTGGTAGATTCTGTAGAGGTAGATAATATGGGAAATATCTATGCAGTAAAAAAGGGAACGGCTACCGAGCAAAAAAGCGTGATGCTGGCCGCTCATATAGACGAAATCGGCTTCATTGTTTCCCACATAGACGATAACGGCTTCGTCAGATTTCACCCTTTGGGTGGATTCGACCCAAAAACCTTGACTTCTATGCGCGTGCTGGTGCATGGGAAAAAAGACTTAGTGGGAATTATGGGCGTGAAACCCATTCACATGATGAGCCCCGAAGAACGTCAGAAATCCCCGAAACTCACCGACTATTTCATTGATTTGGGACTTCCAAAATTGGAGGTGGAAAAATTCGTTTCTGTTGGAGATACAGTTACCAGAAAACAAGATTTAATTGAGTTAGGAGATTGCATTACAGGCAAATCTTTAGATAATCGTATTTCGGTTTTCATTCTGATTGAGGTGCTGAGAAACCTCAAGAAAGTCCCTTATGATGTACATGCAGTTTTCACAGTGCAAGAAGAAGTGGGAATTCGTGGCGCACAGGTTGCCAGTCATTTAATCAATCCAGATTTTGGAATTGCCCTAGATGTAACCATTGCCAATGATACGCCTGGTGCTTCTGCCCACGAAAAAATTACGGAGATTGGAAAAGGTTGTGCCATCAAAATCATGGATAGTAAAACTATTTGCGATTACCGAATGGTGGATTTTTTGAAGTCCACCGCAGACCGAGCAAGTATTGCTTGGCAACCAGAGGTTTTACCTGTTGGAGGAACTGACACGGCACAAGTCCAGCGAATGGGCAAGCATGGCTCAATTGCTGGCGCAGTTTCCACACCTGTTCGCTACATTCACCAAACCACCGAAATGGCAAATCCAGACGATATTCATGCAAGTATAGAACTCATCACAGCCGCCTTGGAAACCTTAGATAAATACAATTGGGAGCATTAACAGAAGTAGAAAGTTTAATCAAAAAGGGTTGTTGGAACATGTTTCAACAACCCTTTTTTGAAGTTCTAATCAAAACAAGATTTATGCGAAACACTTTCTTCTCCCTCTTTTTACTTTTCCCATTGATTGCCGTAAGCCAGAAGATTGACAACACGGTTTCCTTCCGAGATATTGAAAGCAATAGCTATTTCAGATTCAACTATGAGAATGATGTATTTGCTGAAAAAGCGGACGAAAACTACACACAGGGTTATAATTTGGAGCTCGTATTGCCAATTTTGAAAAAAAACCCAATCAACCATTTATTTTTCAAACCCAAAGAATCGAATTACAAATACGGAATTAGTTGGGAGCATATTGGCTTCACACCAAACGATTATGGCAATACAGATATCCAATTTGGCGACCGTCCTTTTGCATCCGCAATCTATTTAAAGAGTTTTGCAATCGCTACTGATACAACTAGGCATTTCCGAATCTCGCAATCGTTGAGTTTAGGTATGATTGGGGAAATTGCTTTTGGGCAAGAAATGCAAACTGGAATTCATAAGGTGATTGGAAGCGAAATCCCACAAGGTTGGAAAAACCAAATCAGAAATGATATTGTACTGAATTATAGGTTGAATTTTGAGAAGCAGCTTCTAGAATTAGGAAATATTTTTAATTTACAAGCAAGTTCTTCTATTCAAGTCGGGACACTTTTCACTCAAGCATCTATTGGCACAAATGCGATGTTTGGAATCGTGAATTCCCCACTTTCATCAAATCAAAATAAGAAGAAAATCCAACTTTATTTGTATGCACAACCTTTGGTAAGCGCAATTGCTTTCGATGCTACGCTGCAAGGCGGGGTTTTCAACAAAAACAGTCCTTATACAATCGGCTCCAAAAATATAGAGCGATTTACTTCGCAACTCAATTACGGATTGG
>JBLIFI010000546.1:0-3295 GCA_047633715.1 Flammeovirgaceae bacterium | reverse complement strand
CTTCATTCGCCTTGAATTTTGTTGTAAGCTCTTCCAATGCTACTTTCTTTTTTTGGAGTAAATAATCTGTTACTCCGTATTTTGTTAAAGCATAGGCAGTAGGCGAAATCACAATGCCGTCAAGATGACAAAATAGTTTACTTCTTAAGGCTATTTTTTTATTTGAATCCATAGAAATTTAAATGATGAAGAACATGAGCACAAGGCTAGTTACTCTGTTGGTACTAATTTAGCAAATACAAGCTCAATAAAAAGTTTACTAGCATTTTTGTGAGCCAGCTTAGCATTCCTTTTTTTAGCAAAAAAATGAGTAAATACTAGACTTAAAACAACCGGAAAAAGCAACTTTTGAACTTTGATAAAAAAAACTCTATATTTCTATTACTTCGCAGTAAATTCAAAAAAATAGTTTCTGATAAACATTACCATTTTCAAAATCCGCCAGCTAAAGCAGGCGGTAATGGCATTCACTTTCCCAAAAACTAAATGCAATAAAAAAGCGAAGAATAAAAAAAAGTCATTAACTCGGGGTTTGAAAACTCAGAGTTAATGACTTTTTCTCTTTGGAACTGATATAGTCGCCAACTAAAAATCTATTATCCTACAAAGGAATATTGCCATGCTTTTTCTTTGGTAATTTGTCAGCCTTATTTTCCAACATTTTGAAAGCCTTCATCAATTTCTTACGTGTATTTTCAGGCTTGATGACTTCATCTACATAACCTCTGTGAGCCGCTCGGTAAGGATTGGCAAACTTGCGAGTATATTCTTCTACTTTTTCTTCGAGTTTTGCTTCGGAGTCTTCTGCCTCGGCAATTTCTCGTTTGAAAATAATTTCAGAAGCGCCTTTTGCACCCATTACGGCAATCTCGGCACTTGGCCAAGCGTAATTCATATCTGCGCCAATGTGTTTGGAGTTCATTACATCATACGCTCCGCCATAGGCTTTTCTAGTAATTACCGTAACTCTCGGAACGGTTGCCTCGCAGAAAGCATAAAGCAGTTTCGCTCCGTTGGAGATAATTCCATTCCACTCTTGGTCTGTTCCTGGCAAAAACCCTGGTACATCTTCAAAAACTAGCAATGGAATATTGAATGCGTCACAGAAACGTACAAATCTGGCCGCTTTAGTAGAAGCATTAATGTCTAACACTCCAGCCAAAACCGCAGGCTGGTTCCCCACAATTCCGATGCTCCTCCCTCCTATTCTGCCAAAACCAACCACCATATTCTCCGCAAAATTCTTATGAACCTCAAAGAAAGTGTCTTTGTCAATCGTGCCTTCAATCACTTCACGCATATCATAAGGCTGATTGGGGTTTTCGGGAACAATTTCGTTCAAATCTGGTCGAGATTCATCAGAGTCGGTTTCGTAAGGCAACATCGGTGGCTCTTCCTCACAATTTTGGGGAATGTAGCTCAGCAACCTTTTCAAATCATTCAAGCAAACTACTTCATTTTGGCAAGAGAAATGAGTTACGCCACTTTTCGTACTATGCGTACTTGCTCCACCCAATTCTTCGGAAGTTACTTCTTCGTGCGTAACTGTTTTTACCACATTCGGCCCAGTCACGAACATATACGAAGTATTTTCTACCATGAAAATGAAATCGGTAATGGCTGGCGAGTAAACCGCTCCGCCCGCACATGGCCCCATAATGGCAGAAAGCTGAGGAATTACGCCCGAAGCCAAGGTGTTTTTATAGAAAATATCGGCATAACCGCCCAAAGAAACCACGCCTTCCTGAATTCTCGCCCCACCCGAATCGTTCAATCCAATGACTGGCGCACCGTTTTTCATTGCCAAATCCATGATTCTAACAATCTTCTCGGCATGGGCTTCAGAAAGTGAACCTCCAAAAACAGTAAAATCTTGGGAATAGACATAAACCAATCTCCCATCGATTGTTCCATAGCCTGTCACCACACCATCGCCTAGGAAATACTGTTTATCCATGCCAAAATCCTTTGTTCGGTGCATGACAAACTTGCCAAGCTCCTCGAAAGAGCCTTCATCTAGCAATAATTCCAATCGCTCACGAGCGGTTAATTTTCCTTTTTTATGTTGCGCTTCAATTCTTTTCTCTCCTCCACCAAGCAATGCTTCTGCGTTCTTCTTATCTAGTATTTCGTATTTCGACATTTGTTAGGGTTGTTTTCTGGTTTGGTCTTAAAGGTTTAGTTGGATTTCATGGCACGAAATTCATGAAGCAAAATCCAACCAGATTATAGTTCGCCAAATATAAGAGAAGATTCAGCGATTTTGAAGGTTTTTGTTTTCAATTTATAAAGCTGTAAGATTTTATTTGCCTTCATTTTTTAAATTACAGAAAGCTCTTCAAAAATTTCAAACTCTTGAAGGGCTACTTGTTTTTATGTTTGCGCAAGATCACCTTTGCTTCTCCTCTTGCTGAATAATCTTAATACTCTCTTTCTCCAGCCAAGTAAGAAATTTATCTACATTATTATGTTGTGGGCGATACCATTTTTGCTTGCTGAAGTAAGAATTCATTGCCCCACCTTTTTTGAATTGGTAGCCATAGCGAGCAAAAACCTCATTTCGCATGATTTTAAGTTCTTGTTTGGCGGATTGAGCCAAGTCGAAAGTTGTTAGTAACTTCGTGGATGCTTTGATGTGTTTACCCGAAAACTCATCACTCAAACCTCCTATTTTTCTGCCCAATTCATATTCGCCTTTCTTTTCTGTAACGCCACTCCAATAATCGTAGATTTTCAGCCCTCTAATTTCCTCATTCTCATTTTTGTAAATAGCGAATTCCCCAGAATATTGGTCGGAACGAGATTCTCCATCAGGATTGAAACTCACATTTGTCAGAATGAACAAAGACTCGCTCTCCGACTCCCCAAAATGATAAACGCCTTCATACTCTTTGATAGATTCGGGAAACCATTCAATTGCTTTTGGATTTTCATAATTTGAATTATTTTGAGTTTATATTTTTCATCAGGGCTTTTCATAAAAAACAAAAATGTTGTTTTGTGTCCGATATTTCCCACCCTAATTTTTCAAATTCTGTATTTAATTAAATATCTGATAATCAAATCTTTAACTAGGTAAAATGGCTTTTAGTAAATTGTATTAAGAATTTGGAAAATGGAGTTGAAAGAAACAATTAGCATTTTAACATAGAGAGTTTCAGTATTTTTCCACGAAATGAACAAGATTCAGCTTATTTGTCCACAGCCAAGATTTTTTGTTACTTTTTCATTCAAGAGAAAAACTAAGACTAACTTATGTTGAGTGTTATCCAAATAACTAAAAATCAATAACTTA
>JBLIFI010000545.1:0-3307 GCA_047633715.1 Flammeovirgaceae bacterium | reverse complement strand
CGACCTCAAAAACAAACTGCGATAATAGCGCACTTTATTTAATTTCTTTCACTTATAGAATACAGTCAACTCAAATTTTTATGGAGCAGGAGTTGAATTATACCTAATGTCATTTGTTGCTTTGCATTTATTCTCAGAGGTTCATTCATTGATCTTTTTTGTGGAAATTAAATAGAGTGAACATCGTTAAATAGTATCGCAGAAAGGAAGTTTGTCAAAAGGCTGATTTCCATATTTTAGTATTTTCATCAAGCTCAATTCAATATGAAGAATCTATTTCTTTGCGTCTTTGTCTTCTTCTTATTTTCTTGTGAGGGAAATGGGCAGTTTGCAGTTACAGAAACGGTGTTGTTTGGTTCGGCAAAACTTGGTTATGATGAAGCAATTGCGCTCGGCTTTGAAATTCAGCAGATAGACCCTAATCGATATATTCCCATTTCGAATGAATTCAGACACGTGAACAATCCCTATTTAGTATCTCACACGGCTTTGGTCTATAAAGATGAGGAGATTCAGGTAAATTTATGGTTCAACAAATCGAATGAACCCACCTCCAAAAATATTGAGATAAAGCATCTTACATTAGATGAAGCAGTTGATTTGATTGAAGAAAAAAAGTTTGAAATTGTTGACATTAGTTCAGAATCATCTACTTCTTTCAAGAGTAAATCGTTTTGGGAAACGGAAAACTATATATTGGAAAAAGCCCAAATACGCTATTACCTCACTTATCTTAAACAGACGAAATCTGTCTATCTGGATTATTCTTACTAATGACACAGTCAACAGAATTTCTAGAAAAGGAAAGTGAATTTGGATTGGATTCATGAGAATCACTTACTTTGTGAAATCCAACCCCAACTTTTACCATAAAACCAACAACATTACCTAAAAATATTCTAATGAAACAATCCATTTTCTATATTCTCTTTTTAGTTTCTATCTTATTCTTGTCTTGCTCTTCCAATCCAGATAAAGGGAAGACAGACAGAGAAAAGATGGATGAAGCTCAACTTAATACCAACTCACAGCAAGGTATTCCACAATCTACTAGTGAAATTTTCCCGACCGAGAAAGCTAATTTTTATGCACATTACCGAGGAACAATCAACAATAATATCCCCATTCACTTAAATTTAGTGCGGACTGGAGATAAAATTAGTGGCTACTATTATTATGATAAATTTCAAATTCCCATAAAACTGAGTAGTGGTAAGTTGGATGAAGCTACAGGGAAATTCAGTTTCATAGAATATACACCTACGCAAGAACGGTCGGGCAGCGTAGTTGCCCAGTTCCAAGGAAAGAAAATTTCAGGCAACTGGATGGATGCAGACAGTTCACAGCAATTCCCCCTTGAGCTAGTTCAAAGCATGGATGCTTACTCGCTCCCAATGGACGTTTTTCATGAGGAAGATATTAGTGCTTTACTGAAAGGGAAGACGGAGACGCCAACCATTACTTTTATCAGAACGGTTTTAATGCCTAATTCCAATTATGGAGGTTCAGAAAAAGAGCAGATTTATAAAATTTTCGAATCTTTTTTGGGAGATGATACGAGCGTGATAAGCGGAAACCCGTATGCTACAATCGAGAAAATGAAAACTGTTTCCGTGAATGACTACCGAGAAAGCAACCTCGAACTCTACCAAGAAGACCCCGATATGTTTGAGGCAAGTATGAATTGGTCGGAGGTTGCGCATATTTTGCCTATGTATAATGACAACGATTTGCTTTCAATCCGACAAGAATGGTATAGTTATACGGGCGGAGCGCATGGGAATTTTGGAGCAAGCAATTATGCTATCAATTTGAAAACAGGTAAAAAAATCAAATTGGAAGATTTATTTCTCGAAAAAAGCCAAAACGAACTTTCTGATATTATAGAACAGAAAATTTTGGAACAGCAACGCAAATTCATTGGCGAACGAGCTTCCTTGCAAGATGCAGGCTTCTTTGTGGAGCAAATAAAACCGACAGAGAATTTTTACCTTACCAAAAAGGGTATTGGATTCTACTATTCTCCGTATGAAATTGGACCTTATGTAATGGGAGCAATTGAAGTATTTGTGCCTTTTTCAGATTGTAAGCATTTGATGAAAAAGGATTTTTTGTAGGGATTGAGCGAGCAAGGGAATTTACTCGATAATAAGACCTTCGTACCTTGGCTCTCTGAGCCGAGATTATGCTAGACGGATTATAAAATGTTTATGGTCTTCTATTCTTCAGGAGTAAGTTGATTGGTTCTCTCCTCAATCCAACCAACTGATTCCTCGGCATCTTCTCTACTCACATTTTTAATAGCTCAAATCAATTTGGAGTTCCCATATTCAAAAACCACTTCAAATTGCCCTTTTTCTTCATTATTTATGTTCAGGTTTGTGATAAGCTGACAATCATAACACTTTCGTTTTCCTCCTTCAGTAATTACCAAGCCATCATTTGCATTCTCTATAATCACTTTTTCATA
The DNA here is from genome assembly GCA_047633715.1 of Flammeovirgaceae bacterium. Classification (GTDB taxonomy): domain Bacteria; phylum Bacteroidota; class Bacteroidia; order Cytophagales; family Flammeovirgaceae; genus JBLIFI01. Next base: position 837 of record JBLIFI010000545.1, on the reverse strand, counting down.
AGCGTTACCAATTACTCCAATGAATATTAGTAAAGCAAGACCCAAACAAGTAAGCCCTAAACTCACTTTGCCCAAAATACTTGAAATTCCCAAGCTTTCTATCTCCATCTGTAAACTTGAAGAAAGCCCATGAGAGAGAACCATACCTACAATTGGCATGGAAAGGAAAATTGCAATTGTATAGCCAGCCCAGTTTTGCAATCTCAAAACTTTAGAATTCCTTTTGGAAAGTGAAGTTTCGAGTCTGTTTTCGGAAAGCGCTATTTTATCTAAAGATTTCCGTATCATTTTTGGGAGATTACTGATTGCCGATTCATGAATTTCATACTTCCCTCTAACCACTCAACTGCTTTTTCAGCTTCGTGCTTATGGAGATTGATGAGCAATCTTACTTTTCCTTCTTCCGAACCATAGTTGAAAACTACTTCATGTTTTCTGTTCCCAACATCTTGAATTCGGAGGTTTGAAATCAGCGTAACTTTATAATAATATCTTTCCAATTGAGGTGTCGCAAAAAGACTATTTCTGGCGAAGTGTATTCGGATATTGTGATGTGTTTCCCCAATAATTCGGCTCAAAAGAGCTGAAATAATCCAACAGGAAATAGCAAGAATTCCTGTTGGAGAAGTTAAATCAAATTCTGGAGATTGGAATGGATTTGGATTCTTTTGTTCTAGTATGACAAGATAGGAAAAGCAAAGAATGACAGGAATAGAAGCGAAAATTCTGCCCAACCAAAGTCGCCAACTATTAGAGTTTGAAAGAACTGTTTGCAAATGGTCCTCGTTGATGGAAATCGTATCTAGTCGCTTGCTCATAGTATTAGGCTTTTGTGTA
>JBLIFI010000544.1:0-3309 GCA_047633715.1 Flammeovirgaceae bacterium | reverse complement strand
TCGGAAAAATTGGCGCAAATCCTTGAAGATTTTTTGGGATGGACTCATTTTTTAAGCTACTTTAGAGGGTGAAAAATAAGCCTAAACTAACTTATTCGCTTAACTTAATGGGTATGAACAATGTATATAAAAAATAGGCGAAACAGCAATAAAATAAAGGCTTATGGCTTGTATCAAACTTTGTCCTTAACCGAAAGTTCACTGCTTCGAAATCGCCTACTTTTCATATACTAAACGTTGTGTAGCATTAAAACTCTTATTGGTCTTTAGAGTCTGCCGTTAAGCATAGAGGAAAAGGCAAGGAAATTGAAGGCATATCAGGTTGCCTTATTGGGTTTGCTTGCGAGATGTCATTTTCAAAAGGCTATGATGGTTTTGTCTCTCTTTATCCAAAAACACAATTGGTGAAATATTACCACAAGAAGTTCGGGTTTATGCAGATGGGCAGAAATATGGTGGTATTTATGGAAATTGCCCAGTCAATAATTGAAAAATACTTGAAAGATGAGCAATTACGATAAGATATATAAAAAGTTGAGGACTCAATATACCGATGAGGAAATTGCGGACTCCATGATGATACCCGCAGACTTAACTCCCGAAGAGCAGGAAGAGGCTAATAAAGAGCTGAAGGCTTTCAGGTTCAAGTTGCTTGCAGAAATGACGCAAGAGCAGAGGGTCTATTCTGATTTGCTTAGACTGAGATACCAGATAGAAAACTATATCCATAAAATGGAGTATGATAGCAGTATGGATTTTGGAACTCAGCTAGAGGAATATATACGCATATTAAATAAAACAAAGAAAAAAGTAGCAGAAGAACTTGGCATTCATTACACAAGGTTGAGCCGTGTTATTAATAACCGAGAGACTCCCAATGTAGAGTTTATATATCGGCTAGAGGAACATTCTGGGCGTTTGGTCCCAGCATTGGTCTGGTGGAAGTTATTAATCAAAAAACAGGAGTTTCAATTGCTATCAGATAATACAACTAGAAAAATAGAAGCTGCAAAAGTGCAACCAGCGGTGGTCTATAAAACGTAATGAGACCGAGCGAGTGAAAAAAAGCGAAAAGCCGAGAAATTTCCATTCCCGGCTTTTCCTAGATTTAGGTTATAAATTGAAAATTCTTCTATTCTACTTCCTTCCCGAAACTAATTCCCACCAAAATTTCGTGGCTGTTGTTTACAATGTTGCTTTGCGCTTTAGTTGGCAAGCCATAAGAATAACCCACTTTAATTTCATTGAGGTTGAATCCTGCGCCAAAAAGCATAGTATCATTATCTCGGTAGCCAAACTGCATCCAAAATTTCTCTTGAATTTCAGCATGAATCATTAGCGTGGTTTCTGATGGATTGATGTCATATTTTCTCACTAAAAGTGATGGTTCAAAAGTTACATTTTCGGCAATTACTTTGTAGCTCACACTTGCCGTAAAAACCTCTCGCAAAGTGTTGGTTTCCTGAATGAGACTTGGCGCAGTAAATGCCAATTTGAATTCTTTGAACTCATACAAAAACCCTGAACCAATTCTGATATTTGTTTCCCGAAAAGCATCGCTTCTCAAAAGCTCATCATCTCTATCCACAAACTGGTTCAAATCCATTGCGTTGAAATTGATGCTACTTTGTGTGACTCCAAGCGTAATTCCGAAACTCAATTTATGATTGTCTGCCAAAGGCGTGGTGTAAGCACTTGTTCCCGCCACAGTAATATTCTCAAAACCACTTTGGTTGTTGGTAATTACCGTTCCGCCCAAGCCAATTCGTTCGCCTACTCTAGAGTCGAACGTGAGCAAAGAACCCGTGTAGCTGTCTCCAGCCGAAAGTTGTCTGCGTTTTGCCTGCAAAGAAAGGTGCGTATCGCCACCATGACCTGCGTAGGCTGGGTGCAAACCAAACCAGTTATGATTGTACAAATTATTGGCGAGCATAGTTTGTGCTGAGGAAGTATTTCCTAACAACAACAGAACTGGAATGAGCCAAAAGGCTTTGTTGATTTTGGTAGAAGTTTTCATGGGAATATGATTTGGATGCCTTGAAAATTAGTCTTTTATTTTAGCCGTTCAACCACTTGGAGGGTCGAAAAGACCACTCCGAGGGATTTCACTTTTTTTGTCTCAATACTATCTTCCACTTCTCACTAAATGGATTGAGCCTTTGTAACTGAATTGCGTTCCTGGCTTTCGGAAAGTGTAGAAATATACGCCAGATGGCAATTCGCCATTACTGTTATCTTGTCCGTTCCATTCATTCTGATAGTTGCTCGATTTGTAAACATCTTGCCCGTTCGCATCATAAATAATGAGTTCGTAGCCTTGGTATAAATCGGGTGTGTTGATTGCCCAGAAGTCATTTTTACCATCGTTGTTTGGAGATACGAAGTTGCTAACTGGCAACACTTCCTCAATTTCATCTACCACATTTATTATAACTGTTGCCGTGTCTCTTAATACTGGAGTTCCACTATCGGAAATAATCACTTGAAACTGGTAAGAAGTTTCTTCTTCATAATCAATTTCGTCTTTGTTGGAGAGTGTGATTTCGCCAGTAGTTGAGTTGATGGCGAAAGGGTTTGTATCTCCAAATCCAACAAAAGAAAAGCTTTGGTTGAAATCTACATCGGAGAAAATCATCTGACCCAATACAGCTCCATTTTCGGCAAACTCCTGCACTTCAAAAGTAGCATCTTCCAAAATTGGTTTTTCGTTTTGGTCAATCACTTTTATTGTGAAAGCTTTCGTGAAACTCAATCCGCCCGAATCGGTAGACTTTACAAGAATATTTAGTGAAGAATCCGATTCGTAATTCAATGGGAAAACCTGTTGGAGTTGGTTATCATTGATAGCAAAACTTGCATTGTCTTCCCCTCCTAATCCACTTTCAAATGTGTAAGTGAATGTATCTGCCACATCTTCATCAGTTGTAGAGAAATCTCCAACCGTAGCATTTGCCAACTCATTTTCTTGGATTGAGTGAATAGAAAGCGAAATATTGGTTGGTTCATCGTTTTCATCTAAGATTGTAATGTTGAAAGGTTTTTCAAAAATTCCACCTTGGTCATCAGTTACTTTCAGTCTGATATTGTAAACCGATTTCTGCTCGAAATTGAAAACTACTGCAGTTCTCAATGTGTCATCTTCTATTGAGAAATTGGCATTGTCCGTATCGTTCAATCCGCTGGCTAACTCAAAAATAAAACTCTGAATTGGCGCATCGCTATCTCGGATTTCCAAATTGCTGACTGCTGAGCCGATGGGCAAATTCTCGGAAACCTCATTGCTGATTAATACAATATCTGTGGGCGGGT
>JBLIFI010000543.1:0-3321 GCA_047633715.1 Flammeovirgaceae bacterium | reverse complement strand
CTTTTTTGATGTAAAATCATTCAATATTCTCTTAAAACGTAATTATTGAATGATTTTATACAGTTTTGATTTCTAATATTTCAGCAAATCCCCAATTATATCATATCTTAACTGTTATGTTATCTTTTTTAAAGACTTAATTTGATTGTTATACGATTATTATAAAATATTACTTAACACAATATATAATTGTTTTCGTATAACAATTATATCATAAGAAAACTAGGGTTAAATCGCCTAAATTAGGTGCGGTTGCCCTGTCGCTATACAAAGGTTAGTAATTATTGTCAGTTTCGTTTGTTATAGATTATTCGAGTAGTAGTTTCCTAACAATTTGTTGCCAAAACCACAGTCCGAATTTCAAAATCCTGAATGCTAGAAGAACACAAAGATAGTCTCCGCCACAAAAGCGACTCCAAGCTAGATGCTTCTGACAGGGAGCGGCTAGAGAAGTTGCGTGCAGAGATGGAGCGAGTGAGGCAGGAGTTGGAGGAGTTCAGAAAAACAACCAATGTCAAAGACAAAGACTATGCGAAACTCCGAGACGATATGGAGTATGAGCTGATGTTGCGTTCTGGTGGGTTCGTGCAGAAAGACGATGGCTTTGTGGTAAAAAGAATCTACCCAAGTTTGGAAGAGATTTTTTACGAACGCCCGCCAGTAGTTCAAGACACGAAATCAATCAACTGGAAAACGATTAATAATAAGATATATATCAAAGAGTTTTTTGAGGGCGATGAAGAACTCCAGCATGAGTTGGCTCAAATGAGACTCAACGAGCCAGAGCCAAAGCCTTCCACAGGTTTTAGCAAAAAAATCAAGGTGGAAATCCCCAAAGAATTCAAGCAAGATTTTGAGAATTTCATTGGAGAGAATTTGACCCTGAAAATTGGTGTTTTCAGTATTCTCCTTTCCCTAATTTTAGGTTATAATTTGCTAATTAGCGAAGGCTTCATTCCGCAAGAAGCCAGAATTGTGGTGGGCTGTTTTTTGGGAGTGGGTTTCTTTGGGCTTTCTTATTATTTGTATCTCAAAAAAGTCTCGATTGTAACCATCTTGGTGCTTTCAGGCATATTTATTCTGTATTACACCGTTTATGTCGCCATTCACGACTATCATATTTTCACGCCAATTCAAGCCTTTGCCTGCGCCATTACCATTACAGGTTTTGCCGTGTTTTTCTCGCTTTGGTACGATCAACGGAATCTTTCTATTTTAGCCATTTTCGGAGGCTATTTCACGCCTTATTTGGCAAATACAGGAGGCGGGCATTATCTGTCATTCCTCACTTATATTCTGATTCTGAACTTGGGAATGCTCACTATTTCCTACCTCAAAGATTGGCGGAAAGTACACACAATCTCATTTGTTTCCACCGTGTTCTTCCTCATGTATTGGACAACCGATATTGACAAGTCCAATACGAATGCCGTGTTGGGCGTGTTTGGGTTCATCATCATTTTCCATATTCTGTTTTTCGTGTTTACCGTAGTGTTCGATTTGAAAGAAGGAATCGAATTTCAGAAATATGATTTCTATTTGAGTTTGGCAAATACGGTTCTCTTACTTGTTGGCGGAATTTACCTTTTATGGCAACTCGCCACAGTAGGGAATACGGAAATTGGCTGGTTTCTGATGGGAATTGCACTTTTCAAACTCTTCTATATATTCCTGCTTTTCAGAAAAAAGAATGCTGATAAAGATTTGCTCGATTTGCAAATTGGCTCAGTCATTTTGCTAGGGAATATTGCCATTTACTTGGTGCTGAAAAAGAATATCTACATCAATACATTCTATGCGTTGGAGTCAGTGGCTTTGCTCTGGTTAGGAACAAAAATGAGTCGGGAAATCATCAAAACAGGTTCTGCAGCACTTATGCTTTTCGCCATTGCCAGCATGGGCTACGCTTGGCATCTTACTTACAATGTTTATCCAGAAAAATACCCGAACGAAGTAATTTACCCAATTTTCAATGGCGGTTTCTGGGCAGGTTTGGTCAATTTTTCTACCATTGTTTACACACTCAAATTCTTGTACGATGAGTATAACGAAGAAGAGGAAATTGCCTATTTGCCAAAAAATATTTATTCCAGCATTCTTACAACTGTGCTAATGCTTATTGTATATCTGACTTGTTTATTCGATTTACGTTTCCACACGCAGCAAATCAAAGGCGGTTCAGACTTCCGATTTATGATACTTACCATCTACCACATGGCATATATTCTGCTCATTCGCTTTGTGGTGCTGAAAGCCAAAGTAGAAAAACTGAAACTGTTCAGCAGCGTAACTATGGCATTGGCAGTCATTATATTTCTACCATTTGGCTATTATGCCACTTCCGATTTGAGAGACGCTTTTGTAAATGGAGCGCTGCCATTCTACCCTTATTTTATTCATTATTTGCCCGTTGCCATCAGCGGAGTCATGGTTTATTACCTATTGGTGGAAGCCATAAAATCGGAAGGTTATTTGTCATCAAAGTACGAATATGGCGTTCTGCTTGCCTGTCTGGCATTTGTGGCTCATGCAACTATGGAGTTCGAACATCTCTTTGTGTTGCTTTCTGCTAACATAGGAGCAGAGATTGAACAAGTCGTTTCCACCTACCGAGTAACTAGTTTTACCATACTTTGGACGCTACTTTCCTTCACGCTCATGTATTTCGGAATGCAATGGAAAATCAAGGAAGTCCGTAAAATTTCCCTATTCCTATTTGGCTTTACCATCTTCAAATTCTTTGTGTGGGATTTTTGGGAAATGGGCGCAGCCGGGAAAATCATCTCTTTCTTGGTCATTGGTTCGTTGCTCATTCTCGTTTCCCAAATGTATCGCCAGCAACTCAAACTCCTCATCGAGAAAGGCGAGTTGGTCTTTGACCGAGACGATGCCATCACGCCAGAAAAAGCAGCAGCCATTGCCAAAATCCGCAAGCAAATGAAAGAAGAAGGCGCTACCGAAGTAGAAATCTCCGATGGTGCAGAAACTGCCGAAAAGCACTTTGAAAAAGGTAAAGGTGCGGAAGAGGAGCAAGATAGTGTTGATAATCCATAGCTGACAATCTCCAATTATTAGACTTATCGAATGGCTTTTTGCTATTTAAAACAACTAAAAGTAAGAATTTGGTTGGATTTTACTCATCGCCAATTGATGAGTGGAATCTGAAATTCATAGGGAATTGGGAATTGGTTTTATCAAGTATATTCCGCTAGGCGTGCTCCGCCTGCTTTGGGTAAACACTCCATTTATTTACCTCAATTTGGTTAGGTTAAATCTCCAAAATTTCCCATATCTTGTAGTTCAATCCCAAAACTAAATGCG
>JBLIFI010000542.1:0-3327 GCA_047633715.1 Flammeovirgaceae bacterium | reverse complement strand
CAAAAAAGTTTGGTATAGCACCGCTACGGCACACTTTTATACCCGCAATGGAATTGGAAGAATAGCCAAAAAATAAACAAGAGAAAGCAGCATTTTATTTAATTTCCGTTCCTAAGTCCAAACACTTAAAAAAAAGGGTCAAGTCTTGTTTCCAAGACCTGACCCTTTTTTTACTCAATCAATTCCAGTTTGTGTTTACAAATTATTCAAAATGAAATTCGTCATCATGTTGTAAAGATGGTTTCGAGTGCTTCCACCATAAATTCCGTGGTTTCTGTTTGGGTAGTAGAAAGATTCAAATTGCTTGTTGTTAGCAATGAGTGCATTTTGCATGGCAATGGCATTTTGGAAATGCACATTGTCATCGCCAGTTCCATGAATCAGTAAGTAGTTCCCTTTCAACTTGTCGGCATGAGTTACAGGCGAGTAATCATCATAACCTTTCGCATTTTCTTGCGGACGCATCAAAAACCTTTCAGTATAAATTGAATCATAGAATCTCCAATTGGAAACTGGTGCAACGGCAATTCCTGTTTTGAAAACATCTGCACCTAAAGTCATTGCCAAAGAAGACATGTAACCTCCATAACTCCAACCCCAAATCCCGATTCTACTTTGGTCAATCCAAGCTTTGTCGCCCAAGAATTTGGCAGCTTCCATTTGGTCTTGGATTTCGTATTTCCCTAAGTTGGCATAAGTAGATTTTTTGAATTTAACACCTCTTCCATCAGTTCCACGGTTATCTACACAGGCAACTATATAGCCTTTCTGAGCCAGCATCTGATGCCAGAAAGCGTTTCTTCCGCCCCAAGAATCAGTTACGCTTTGCGAGCCAGGTCCGCCATAAACAAACATCAAAACTGGATATTTTTTAGTCTCATCAAAATCAGCAGGTTTAATCATCCAGCCATATAATTTCAATCCATCAGACGTTTGGAAGTCGAAAAGCTCCGTATTTGTCAATCCATGTTGCTTTACAGTTTCTTGCAACTTCTCATTTTTCTCCAAAATCTTCACCAATTCATTCTTTTTGGTTTTGTGGAGAGTTACAACTGTTGGCGTGGAAATATTGCTGTAATAATTGATGTACATTTTGAAATCGGAACTCATATTCACTCTGTGCGTTCCCTTACCAGCAGATAGTTGGCGCATTTTCTTTCCTTTCCCATTGATTGAGTAGAAATGTCTTTCCAATGGAGAAACTTCAGTAGAGATATAGTAGAAATCGTCATTTTTCTCATCGTAGCCCACAAATTGCGTTACTTCCCAATCGCCTTGCGTAATTTGCCTAGCAAGTGAGCCATCCATGTAGTGCATGAAAACATGCTTGAAACCGCTTTTTTCCGAAGTCCTGACGAAGTGTTTTCCATCGTTCAGGTAAGTCAAATCATCAGCATAGTTAATATCCACAAAAGTTTCTGATTCTTCTTTCAAAATAACTTTCCCATCTCCTGTGGAAGCATCTACATGGAAAATTTCCAGCTTATTTTGCAATCGATTCATTTTTCTGACAGAAAGCAAGTTGGCATCTTTCGTCCACATCACTCTCGGAATGTAAATATCATCTTCGCTTCCCACATTAGCTTTTACTTTTTTGCCATCAGACAAGTGATAAATAAAAACTTCCACTTTGGAATTGTCTTCTCCTGCTTTTGGATATTTGAAACGATAATCGTTTGGGTAAACTGCCTTATCATCCCATTTCTGCATATTATATTCCTTCACTCCCGACTCATCAAATTTGTGGAAAGCGAGTTTCTGGCCATCAGGCGACCAGTAGAAAGCTTGGGCAAACCCAAATTCTTCCTCATAAACCCAATCCGTACTTCCGTTAATGATTCCGTTGAATTTACCATCAGAAGTAACTTGCGTTTCCTTCATAGTTGCCAACTCTGTAAAAAACAGATTATTTCCTCTCACAAAAGCTACTTTAGAATTGTCTGGAGAAAGAGTAGCATAAGACTGCGCTCCATTTTCAGAAAGTTTTTGGAGTTTCTTACTCGCTAAGTCATAGACATAATATTCAGCTGTGTAAGACCTTCTGTAGATTTGGGAATAATTAGTCAAGAAAACAATCTTCTTCTCATCATTGCTGAAAGAGTAGCTTTGCCATTTTATTTGCGGACTCAGCTCTTCGCCTTTCACAATCGTCTCCACAACACTTCCCGTAGCAATGTCCATTTTGACAATGTCATTCTCGCTTTTGGCAGAATAAAACTGCCCGTCATTCATCCATTTCACTCCAGAAACAGAGCTCGCTCGGAATGTTCCGCCATTGATTTTCTCAACAGTAATTTCTTCTGTTTTTTGAGCTACAGCCAAGTTGGCAAGGCACAAAATAAAAAGTACATATATTTTTCTCATATTACCTATTTGTTTTGATGTTCCTACAAATATGCTTTTCTGAGTTGGAAAGGGCAAATTTGTAATGTTGAAAAGTGTTTATTCTGTTTGTGTGGAGACAGCCACCTCAAACTCCAATCGAAAAACCTTCTTCATCAATTTTTACCTCAAAAAGTGTCAAGTCATCAGAACGATGTTTGCATTCCAAACCAGTTTGAAGATTAAATCGATAAGTATGCCACGGGCAAATAACTTCATTCCATTCATTCAGCGTTCCTTTGCTTAGGCTCGCTCCCAAATGTGGGCATTCATCGGCAATGGCAAAGAAGCCTTCGGAAGTTCTTGACAAGCAAACCAAAGTTTCGCCAGCTTTCACTTGTCGGTTCTCACCAATGGAAATTATGTTTTCTGCTTCTGCAAGTGAGTTGAAAAGTTTGTAGTAAGTCATTTTTGGCTGGTTGGCTTTAATCGAATTAAAATTGTCTTTTATATAATTCAAAATTAAGTATAAATAGCCAACACCTCTTTGGCATATTGTCTAACTTGTTTTTAAGTTGCTTTTTCCATTTTTCGCTTCCAATTTGCAATTAATTACTTTGATTTGCCTTAAAAAAGACCATTTTCCTATGCCCAATCCTTATTTCCACCTATTCCAAGCAGATATTTCTACGTTTGATTTACCCGAAAAGTTCACTTTCCCTTATAGCTACGAGCCTTTGCCAATTACTTTGGTAGCTGTGCAGGAAGTTCAAGCCAAGTTACAGGAGGCTAATTTGAAAAATGAGATTGCAGGCAAGATGTTTGGAGTTTTGCTAGTTCAGAATGAGCAAGGAGAATTAGGTTATTTGGTTGCTTTCTCGGGGCAATTGGGCGGAGAGAAATATCCGATGACTTTTGTTCCATCCGTTTTCGACCGACTCCAAACGGAAGGTTTTTTCAAGAAAGGAGAAGAAGAGTTGATTCAGGTGAATCAGCAAATTGTAG
>JBLIFI010000541.1:0-3338 GCA_047633715.1 Flammeovirgaceae bacterium | reverse complement strand
ACGGCAAAGTGTAACAATCAGGAATATGTAAAGAAGAAAGATTTGGAATAATACCATGAAATCTACGATTCAATGAAAAAATACTACAAAATCAGCATGATTAAAAAGGCAATAAAGTAATTGCATCTAAATCGCACCTTCCAACCTTCTCTTATTTTGGAATGGCACAAGAACTCACTAATTTCCCATCAGTTACAAAACACCTAACAATCCATCCCTACAAATCAATGCAAAAAATTTGGCTCATTATTTCTCGTGAATACTTGACAAGAGTTCGCAAAAAGTCTTTTGTTATCATGTCCATTTTGGGTCCACTATTAATTGTTGCTTTTTATGGAGTTGTAATTTGGTCGGCAATGTCTTCTAGCGGAGAAGAAAAAACGGTGTTGGTAATAGATGAAAGTAGAAAAATCGGAAAACACCTTGAAGATGATAAAGGACTCATCTTTTTACAAACGGAAGCTGGAGCGTTGCCATTGGATTCAGCAATTTCCCAATTCAACAAATCCAATTACGATGCGATACTTTTCATCCCCGACTTCAAAATACAGAATCCAGAAGGGTTTAAGGTTTATATAAAAAAGAGCCTCTCGGCAAGTACAGATTCTTACATAAGGAGAAATATTGAGAAAGAAGTCGAGCAAATGCGCTTACAGAATGCAGGGATTGACCCTGCTATTCTCAAAGATTCCAAAATCCGTATCTCACTTGATACTAAAGTAATAGATAAAGATGGCGTAGAGAAAAATAGTAATGCCAAGATTACAAGCGTAATAGGTGTGGCGGCTGGTTTTGTAATCTATATGTTTATTTTCTTGTACGGAGTGCAGGTAATGAGAGGCGTGATTGAGGAAAAAACCAATCGAATTATAGAAGTAGTTATTTCCTCAGTAAAACCATTTCAGCTGATGATGGGAAAGATAATTGGCATTGCAGGAGTGGGATTGACCCAAATTATGATTTGGGTGGTTTTAGGTTCTATTGGCCCTTTAATTATGCTTGGTTTTGTCGAAATTCCTCCAGAAGCCTTAAAAGTATTTCAAGCATTTGAAGGAGTTAATTTTCCTCTCATCATTTGCAGCTTTTTCTTCTATTTCCTGTTTGGGTATTTAATGTATGCCGCTCTTTTCGGGGCAATTGGTGCTGCAGTAGATAGTGAAACCGATACGCAACAATTTATGCTGCCAATCACGATGCCTTTAGTACTTTCTATTGCCCTGTCTGGAGTGATTATCACAAATCCTGATGGTCCATTAGCATTTTGGGCATCAATGTTTCCACTGACTTCGCCCGTGGTTATGATGATTCGCCTACCATTTATAGGTTTTTCTTGGGAGCTGGTTTTGTCTATGACTATTCTAGTAATTTCGTTTATAGGTTGTACTTGGATGGGCGCAAAAATCTACCGAGTAGGGATTTTAATGTATGGCAAAAAAGCCAGTTACAAGGAGATGGCAAAATGGATGTTTTATGAAGGATAAGTAGTAAGGCAAAATTACCATGTATCAAAAAGGTTTGTAAATCACTTACTATGAAGGTGTTATGAATATTTAATTGTTACATTAATTCCGTTCAAGTACTTAACAAAGCTTTCTCAGTCATTTAAAATAGTAAAACCCTCTGATGTGAATCACAACAGAGGGTTTTACTATGAAGACGTTTTGTAAAAAGGTAAGAAAAGCGACTCTGCTCAACTACTTTTCTCTTGGTTTATAAAGACAATTTCTTGGAAACCTCATCAGACAATGCATCTTTATGAAGCATAATTGAAATTGCTTTCATGCGGAAGTAATTCGCAGACATATATAAATAGCCTTTGTAATCGCTAATTTCCCCCCAAGAGTTTTTCACAATGTAGTATTTCGTACCCGCTTGGTCATGGGCAATTCCCGTAATGTGCATCAAATGGTCATCGGTAGTGGCAAAGCTTTCAAAGCCTTCTTGTCGGTTGGATTGAGTAACTGCCAGCTCTTTTTGTGGGTTTCTGAATGACTTCTCTTCGTCAAATTCTACTGGGAGAATTGCCAAACCTTCTTTAGCTGAAAATCCGTTTTCGCTCACATCGGTATCCAGACTGATGGTATAACCCGCTTTTAGTGCATCGTCCAAAATACTTTCCATTTCGTTGAGAGGAACATTGTAAAATGAGCCATTCGAGAAATTATCTGGCACTTCCAAAATGAAAGGCGAGTAGAACTGATGGTGCGAGAAAGAAGAAATGGAAATATAATTGCTCGCTTCAAGCCCTAATTCTTTGGCATAGGTTTTTGGAGTATATGATTTGTCTTTTTGAGAGAATTGTGCGGAAGTACTTCCTAAATAAGTATCGAGAATACTATTGAAAGCTGTTTTCCACTTTTTGCTTACACTTCGTTGTGTTACCAAAGCATCTAACATTCCTTTCAAAACCGCTTCCATTTCCGTATGGTTGTGAGCAATTTCTGCCTTGCTTCTTCCCATGTAAACCGACTCGGGCACAATTCCGTGTTTGGAAACCGCATTTATCAAATCATGCGAGAGACTTCCTTGGCTAAAATTAGCTTTCCCTTGGCGGAGAACGTAATTGTAAGCCTTATCTTCATAAACCTTTCTGACCACAAACATTTCCGATAAATCATGCTTGCCTTTTCCCATTCTGATTAATTCCGACTCCAAAAAAGAAGTAGTCGAGAAACTCCAACAAGTGCCTGTACGTTGCTGATTCTTGACCTTTGTAGCTTTTGCTTGGTAATCTTCCTTGAATTTATATTGTGCAAATAGCTGGGATTGGATTAAAATAGCGCAAATAGCGAATCCAATAATTTGCAATGATTTTTGTATTGTCATGTCGATTTTTGTATTATATCTTTATTTAATAGAACAATACAAAGATAGTGGTATTTCTCACAATCTTTGTATTGTTCTATTTTTATACATAAAACACGGTTTTGGTTGGATTTTATGTATTGTAAATTGATGAGTGGCTACGAGATACTTATAGCTCGATGGTAAGTAGTCTAGTGCATCAACTCTTAAATTTCTACTATTATAGATGTATTCAATACGAGGTGCAAGCGTGGACGCTTGCACCAGCCGAAAGGCTGGCGCAGGTTCTCTGAACCTGTGCCGAACAATGGAAATCAGTCTCTGACTGAAGTTTATATAATAGTAGATACTTAGGAACTGATGCACTAGACTAAATAGATTCCTATTTCAAGTTCTTAACAGTCTCATTTTAAAGCGATATGCAAAAATAGTAAATAGCACACAGCAGTTCCCGCTTTAGATTTTCAATACGAAAAAAAATGTTTTTTTTATGTTTTCCGTGTCAATCCGTGTGCGAAGTCAGTCTGGGTCGG
>JBLIFI010000540.1:0-3342 GCA_047633715.1 Flammeovirgaceae bacterium | reverse complement strand
GGTTTATTTCTATGATTGCGTTGAAGGCATCTTCTTCGCCACCCAACATTTTCCGAAGTTCTAAGGCGTCCAATTTGTCGAGCAAGCGTTTTTCTGTGGCAATCAGTTCAGACTCCACATTCTCGCCCATTTCGGCAAATTCCATGAAAGTTTCTAAATCTTCAAGAATGGATTCTGTCTCCTCAAAACCTTCAATCCAGCGTTTTTCTTCTTTGATTTGTTTTAGCGTAATTTCCGCTTGCTTTGGGTCATTCCAAAAATCAGGTTCTGCCGTTTTAGCTTCTTCCTGAGCAACCTCTCTTTTCTTCGTATCGTAGTCAAAGATACCGCCCCAGGGCTGTTACTCTGACCTTCAATTCCTTTATTGCATCTTTATTCATAACTGTGGAATATTTTTAGTAGTGAGTAATGAGTATCAGGTAGTGAGATAAAAACTTGCGTGACTTGACTGCTTAAAACTGGAAAGCAAAGCTAAGAAAGTATGTTGGGATTGGAAGTGTTTGTAAGTTTGATTTTAAGACTTGCGAAGTCTCAGAGACTTAGCAAGTCTAGGGAAAAGTTCGTACATTCTACAAATACTTATCAATCTCTACTTTAGAAGCGTTTCTGGCAGGCACAAACGAAGCGAAAGCGGTAATAAGCAACATGGCAAATCCTGTAGCAATAAAATCCTGCCAATCCAATGCTAATGGAAACGCCTGAACAACAGCCGTTTCCACTCCAATAGAAACGAAACCATATTTTATTTGGAGTGCGGTAATCACAAAACCGAAGAATAAACCGATGAATGTGCCAATCGCTCCAATAATTGCGCCTTCAAAGAGGAATATTTTTAAAATATCACTTCTGGAAGTTCCCATGGCAAGCATGACGGCAATGTCTTTCCGCTTTTCAATGACCAAAATCACCAATGTGGCGAAAGTATTAAATGAAGCAATAATCAACACAAAAATGAAAGCGATAAATATAAATAAGCGTTCAATTTGAATAGCTTTCAGCACGCTTTCCTGCTGTTCTTCTGCATTTTTGACATCAAATTGAGTTCCTAAAGCCTGTTTGAGTAAATCTTGGGTTTCGGAAATGCTTTCGTCTTCCTTGGTTTTGATTTCGAGATATGTTCTTTCCTTATCGTAATCCAGCAAACCTTGCATAAATTCGATGGGAACAATCACGCTTGTCATATCAGTTTGTTGCTCAATAGAGAAAACTCCAGCAGGCAAAATAGATTTCTTACGAAATGCTTTGGCAGGATTGAGTTGTACATTCTTGCTATTTTTCGGATACCAAAATTGCAAAGCTCTACTGACTGCGCTCAAATTAATATTCAGCTGATATTGAACGCCAAAACCTACCAATGCATAATTAATCCCATTTCGTTTAATTTCCGCATTCCCCGAAACTATTGCCGTATCGAGTGGATATTGCGCTAGGAAATTCTCGGAAACGCCTTTTGCATTCACTACCATTTGTGCATCGGCATAGCGCAAAAGTGCATTATCTTCCAAAACCTCAGTAATGGCAGAAATAGTGTTGACACTCTCGACTTGTTTTTTCAGGCTGTCAGTATAAATAAATGTCTTTCCCAACTTAGGCGAAACCTTGATTTCCGCATTGTGCTGACCAAAAAGTCCACGAGTCAATCCCTCCAACCCATTGAAAGCCGAGAGAATGATGATGAGCAAAGCCGTTGCTATGCTTACAATTAGCATAGAAACAAGCGAGAGAACTCGTGTAAAGCCGACTCCAAAAAGCAGTTTATTCTTTTCTGGATTGGTAAAGAAGTACCTTTTGGCAACGTAGAAGGGGAAATTCAATTTCGCTTACTTTAAGTTTGAGCGAGTGAAGATAAAGGGAATATCTTGTTAGTCCAAAGATGAAAGTCTTTAGTAGTGAGTGAAAAAATACTGTAAACAGCAACTCATTAAAAGCTACTTGAGGTTAAAAAAATAGTTGCAAACAAAATACTGAACCTATGGCGCAAGCGTCCGCTTGTGCCTTTATTACTTGTTTCACATTACCAAAACCACACAAACTTGCTTTATTTCTCATCAAGTAAAAGCTGTTGGAAAGTAACCCCCGAAAGTTGGCTCTCTTCATCTGCTTTCTGGATTGGGGAAATATGTCCTTCGTTTTCCTCTTGCATGGTCTGAATAAGTTTGCGGAGGTATCTGATTTGGTCTTGATTGATTTTATATTCTTCGGTGGGGAATTTCCCTGTTTGGAGTATTACAAGTGCCATAATTTCTGATGTTTTGATTCTACCCAAAAATAACGAAATCTAACCAAAACAAAGAACGTTTTAGAAAGGAATTTAACAGCAGATTTTCCAAAAAAAACAGATTGAGACAAACATTGGTTTCTACGCCTTTGATGCATTTACTTCAAAGCCTTTCTTGGAAACTATTCAAAACTAACAAAGGTCATATTTCCCCGAAATGAAGAATCATTTATAAGTTTCCTCCAATCCAACACGTTGCACTTTTGGCCAGATTGAAAAGCAGTCAATTCTCTACGAGCTCCACGCCTCAAAACAATCTGTAGATTCACTAAATCCTCAATTTATCAATTGAACCAAGCAACTATTTTGTTTTAACTGCTGTATGGTAAACAAACACTAAACAATTCACAATGAATTATTTAGAAGCATTCTAAATAGCTAAAAGCTAACATTTCTTCTTCAAAGATTAGATGCTGACGTGTATTTTTGCAGCAAACCAAGACCAAAATGCAACAACATTCCTTCAAAGCCATTTCCTTATCGTACAAACATGCGCCTTTGCATGTGCGTGAACAAATTTCCTTAGATGAAGCTACTTGCAATCGCTTGCTGGTGCAGATTAGGGAAGTGCTTGGCATACACGAGGCAATGGTGCTTTCTACCTGCAACCGAACTGAAATTTATTACAATTCGGAGGATTCAAAAGCATTGGAGTTGATTAAGTTGTTGGCAATTCAGAAAGGAGTCGCAACTTCTTTCGAGTTGGTGCCCTATTTCAAAGTGTTGGATGAAAGTGCCGAAGCTGTTCAGCATTTATACAATGTTTCCATGGGTTTGGAGTCGCAGGTTGTGGGCGATATACAAATCAGCAATCAGGTAAAAAGAGCCTACCAATGCTCGGCAGACCAAGAAATGGCAGGAACGTATCTTCACAGATTGATGCATACCATTTTCTTTACCAACAAAAAAGTAGTTCAAGAAACTGAATTTCGTGATGGAGCAGCTTCGGTTTCTTACGCCACCGTGAAAATGTTGGAGGAAATGATGGAGAACTTCATCAATCCGAAAATTTTAGTGGTTGGATTGGGAGAAATTGGAGCTGATGTAGTGAGGAATTTACAAAG
>JBLIFI010000539.1:0-3347 GCA_047633715.1 Flammeovirgaceae bacterium | reverse complement strand
ATATCTATGCTGAGAAAAGAGCTAAAAAGAATCAGAAAGTAGCCAACTATATTGAGAAATTAGGCTTTGTTGAAGTGGCTAATAAAATCCGCACAGATAAATCTATTTTAGAAGAAGCCGAATTCAACGCCACCAAAACATGGATTGAATATCTTAATCGCTTGCTTGGCGCACTGATTGGAATCTTCGTTTTCGGCACATTCCTTTTCTCACTCACTTACTGGAAAAAAGACAGGAAAATCGTTTCGCTGTCATTCCTATCCGTTCTTTTGGTCGGATTTCAAGGTTGGATTGGCTCAATTGTGGTCTCCACCAACCTACTTTCGGGAATGGTAAGCATTCATATGATAATTGCCTTACTGATTGTCGCCTTACTAATATATGTCATTGCCCGCTCCTACAAATTTGTGGAGGTTTTCGAGCAAGTGAAATCAAGGAAAACCATAAACATTCTATTACTCGCTGGAATCGTGTTATTCATCTCCCAACTAATTATGGGAACGCAAGTTCGGGAAGCAGTCGATGCCGTTTTCGTGAAATACGGAGGAACGGAAAGAGGGAAATGGATTGAAGAATTGGGAATGATTTTTTATATCCACCGAAGTTATTCGCTGTTGATTTTGGCTTTACATGTTTTCTTGTGGTATAAATTAAAGCAAAACATTCAGTCAGACACAAGGTTGAGATTTTGGAATCAGGCTTTGTTAGCTTGCATTGTGTTGGAGATTGCCACAGGAGCAATGATGGCATATTTTGCCATTCCTGCATTCATCCAGCCCATTCATTTGCTGTTTGCAAACCTGATTTTCGGAGTACAATTTTCATTACTTATCATGCTGAATTTCGGTTGGTTTTTCGGAGCAGAAAATGCGAGGACTTACAAAACCTACCAACAGAATATGAAAGAATTAAGGTAGACAGAAGCAACTTCTAAAATCTTTTATCTAATATCTCTAAATGTACCAAGCAACAATACTACAACAACAAACTATGGCAGATAAGGCGAAGCAATTTTGGATTCTTACTAAATTTCGCCTCTCAGCTTTGGTGGTTTTTTCTGGCGCATTTGGCTTTGTTATGGGAAACGAAGGTGCAATGGATTGGGTAAAATTTTCCGTTTTACTATTCGGTAGTTTTATCATTACCGCCTCGGCAAACACCATTAACCAAGTTATTGAAAAGGACTTGGATAAATTGATGAATCGAACTGCCAATCGCCCACTTCCTACTGGGCTAATCACTCCAAAAGAAGGAATTCTGTTTGCCACTTTGTTGGCAATTATCGGAACTGTTTTATTGGTGGTTTTCGTCAATGTTTTCACGGCTGGATTGGCCTTGCTTTCTCTGATTTTATACGGTTTTGTTTATACGCCACTCAAGCAGAAAACGCCTATTTCCGTTTTGGTTGGAGCTTTCCCTGGCGCATTTCCTCCGCTCATCGGTTGGGTTGCTGCCACAAACGAAATCACGATGGGAGCAATTATCATTTATGGAATTCAATTTTTTTGGCAATTCCCACATTTTTGGGCAATTGCTTGGGTTGGAGCGAAAGACTATGCAAACGCAGGTTTCAAAATGTTGCCTTATGGCAAAACGCTTCAAACAGCTACACAAATTATGATTTACACGCTTTTCCTCATTCCGCTTACGCTGTTGCCATTCCAAACGGGAATGACTAGTGCAACTTCGGCAGTTGTGGCAGGAATTGCTACCTTGGTTTTTCTAGGACAATCATTTTGGCTCATTAAAAAACAGACAGACAAAGCGGCTTTGCAAATTATGTTTGGCTCGTTTTTCTACTTACCAATTTTGCAAATTACTTATATGCTTACAAAGATTTAATTAGTACGGACTGATAGAGAATGGGTAGTATGATAGAACTAATGCTACTTATGAATATTCCGCCCAACAGACGCTTGCGCTATGATGGCTTTTTTTTTAAAACTTAGATTTTGACATACTAAAAACAATTTCCTTCAAACAACTATTTACTCAATATAAAATACAGTTTATTCTGTTTAACAAATACGTATAAAATGTCAAGCATCACCACAGATAAATCAGATTTACAAGACGAAATTTCACGCCCCACCAGAATGCACCCGAAGAAATTCATTCTTTGGTTGTTTATTGTGAGCATTTGTATGGTTTTCGCATCGCTCACAAGTGGCTACATTGTGCGCCAAGCAGAAGGAAATTGGGAAGTTTTTCAACTCCCAACCATGCTTTATTACAGCACAGGGATTATTCTCCTCAGCAGTATTACCATGCATTGGGCGTTGATTAATGCTAGAAAAGATAATATGGTAATGTTAAAAATTGCCATGCTCATCACTACTTTGTTGGGCGTTGCTTTTCTAGTTTCCCAATATTTAGGTTGGGAGCAACTGCAAGACCAAGGTATTTATTTGAAAGGAAATCCTTCTGGTGGTTTCCTTTATATTCTGACTGGAGTTCATGGAGCGCACCTGATAAGCGGAGTTATTTTCTTACTCATTATGCTTGTTGCCACTTTCAATTATAAAGTCCACTCTAGGCAAATTGTGAAAATGGAGATTTGCGCTAATTATTGGCACTTTTTGGATATTGTTTGGGTTTATTTATTTGTTTTCTTGTTGTTTAATTAGACTTTTGCCTAGCTAGATTTACTTGCAAAGGCTTTCAAGCTTCTTCATAGTCGAATATCATACTACTACAAAAGTGAAACGCTGTGGTCCGACCATCGGCAGAGTCCGCAGGTCCTGCCAGACGTTGAGCGGATTTAAAACCAACCTTCGGCAGGGTCTGCAACCGCTGCCGAGGTCTTGACTTTTTAAAATGTACAGTAGTATGGTCGAATCTACAACCACAAAGCCCACACTTTTCAAAAAGTGTGGGCTTTGTGGTTGTAGATTTATTGATTGTCAGAAAATTGTATTTGATTTTAGGCTTTGCCATTTTTCTATCTGTACCTATGTTTTCCAAAAAATCCATTCTCTTAGGTTTAATGGTTTGCACTCCACAGAAATCGGAGGAAAAGCCTAAGGAAATTGTAAAAGTTTCCATTTCGGAGTTTAACCAGTTTATAAAAGACTTGCCTAATCAAACTCCACTCAAATCTGCCAATGTGGGTTTCACTCTGATGGATGAATCGGGAAAAACAACCAGCGAATTACAATCGGGAAATAGTTTGGCACCCGCTTCTGTCATGAAAGTAATTACCACGGCTTCTGCCTTGGATATTTTAGGAACTGATTTCCAATTTGAAACCCAATTGGCTTACACAGGAAAGGTTAAAAATGGAGTTTTGAAAGGCAATTTGGTAATTATTGGAGGCGGAGACCCCACATTGGGAAGTAAAAACACAT
>JBLIFI010000538.1:0-3356 GCA_047633715.1 Flammeovirgaceae bacterium | reverse complement strand
AATTCAGACAAAAACAAGACTTTCGTGCTGTCTTGTATTCCTCTGGGAAGAGGAATCTACAGAGTGAGTAGCAAGAAAGCGGATAGTCATTAAATTGTACTCAATACCCAAATTAACGATTGAACCAGCAAATTCTATAATAGTAGAAACTTAGGAGTTGATGCACTAGTGCATTGAGTTCTAAGTTTGTGTCTGTATTTTTTGGAATATTGTTTTCTTCTACAAAGCAAAATTTGCAGGCATAGCCATAGCTACGGCTAAGAATTTTAATGAAGTAGAAGGAAACAAGAAACAAAAATAACAATGCAAACTTAGGATTTGATGCACTAGAGTATTGATTAAGCAAAGGGTGAGGCTTTGACCATTCTACCTTCCCAATTAAAACTGCATCAACACCAAGTAATTTAGCAAGTTCTACTTTATCAATATGTTCAAGGCTGTCTAAATCAATTTTATGCTCTTTGAGGAGCTCATTAGTCTTGTCAATTGGTTGCAATTCTATTTCCAATCCTTTCTTTATTTTCCAACTAGAAAAGTTAGTGCGGAAATCTCTTTGGGCTTGATAGCGATAGGTAGTTTTTAGCGTGTTCTTTTCGGATTCCGAAGTTTTTCTTTCCTGTCTCTTTTTGAGGGAAAGTACACTCACAAAAGGAAGTACAGCGATTACCTTATGCTTTTTTGTAATCTCTTCAAAGTTTAGATTCTTGCGCAAGTGATAGTTGTGAAATGCAAATTGTATCAATTTGCTAATCCTCAAACTCATTCTCTTTTTTGAAATCATTGACAAACTGAGTTCTCTCATCTGACATAATATCCACGCTCCTATTTTTATAAAAGCGGTATTTTTTTTACAATTAGATTTTCAGAATCCCACGATGCCAAACCAAACTTTCCATCAACAACTCCCTTTATCAATTATCACGCCTCCTCCACCATTTCATAAACCAACAATACTTTCACCAAAACTCTATCCTTCCCCGCATCTGCCTTCTGATACCAGTTCAGTAATTGCCTTTTTGAGGATTTTTGAAAAGGATACATTTTATAGTAATTCCAACCTGTGCATTGGGAAACAGCATGTTTCAAAATGCTTGACCTTCTGTGTGATGGAGCCGTCATTAAACTAATGGCATAAGCCCTTGCCTCAAAATAAAATCGGAAAGGAGCGGGAATTGGTAAGAGGAAGAGCAGGAACAACAAAGACCAAAAACCTAGCCAAGGGAAAGCAAAAACGCCCAAAACCAAAACTTGAGGAAATAAATAAGCAAACATGAAAACAGGTTTGCTCAATCTTTTCTGGTCAAGCAAATGAACCACTTCGTGCGCTAAAATTCGCATAGAACCCTGTTCATCATTTGCAATAAACTGCTTAGAAGGAAAGTAAATTTTATTCCCAATCACAGTCGTATAATCTCCCATGAAAGTAGGGCAAAACCATTTCACAAAGAAGTTGATGAAATACATGAAATTAGATTCATGCTTGTAGCAGATTTCAAACTTCGCTAGTTTTTGGAACTCTTCTACAAGGGTTTCAAATTGCTGGATTTCTATGTATTCTTTAGTAATCAATTTGGAAATGTTTGTAGGTTGGTTTTTATTCTCTCAAAAACTGCTATCGTAAAGACGGTGCGCCCTGTCTCTACATATTACGTAATCCATCTCAAAAATAATCTCAGGACATTACAAAAAACAAAATGAATCCCTCGGAGTGGTCTTTTTTGACCCTCCGAGTGGCTGAATGAACATGAATAGCTGAATCAGAATATCATGTACTAATAATAAAACTACTTTTTAGAACGACTCAAAGCAAAGAAATGATTCAAAATAACCCTCAATACATGATTTTTTTTTACACCCTTTGCAAAATCGTTCAACCACTCGGAGAGTCTTTTGAGACTACTCCGAGGGCTTCTCTCAATTTTTATCATGTATTAGGCAAAATAATGATAATTTATAGTTATCAATAACCACATAAAATCATCTTGTTGAGTATCAATAATCTAACTAAATTCGCATAACTAATACTCAACAAATACTCAAATCAACACCTCAAAATGTTCAAATACGGAGAATCCCACCTGACCACCAGCAAGGCAATTGCCATCTTGAATGGTAAACTTCCTGCCAAGCTCGGAAAAGAAGCCAAGCAGAAAATCGAAAAATGCCATTCCCAAGTATTGGAAATAGCCAAAGACGATAAAATAGTCTATGGAATCAATACAGGTTTCGGGCCACTTTGTAGCGAAATTATCAGCTCCAAAGACACAGTAATATTGCAACGAAAACTACTTTTAAGTCATTCGGTTGGAGTCGGAGAACCGATTTCCCAAGACCTTTCCAAGCTCATGCTCATTCTGAAAGTCCATGCCTTGGCACAAGGCTTTTCGGGAATTTCCATGAAAGTGCTGAACCGAATTTTATGGCATATTGAGAATGATGTCATTCCCGTAGTTCCCTCGCAAGGTTCGGTGGGAGCTTCTGGAGATTTAGCGCCATTGTCTCATTTGTTCATTCCGCTGATTGGCGAGGGGAAAGTCTATTATAAAGGCAAAATGGTCTCCACCAAAAAAGCCCTGAAAAAAGAAGGTTTGGAAGCCTTGGATTTGCACCCAAAAGCAGGTTTGGCACTCATCAACGGAACGCAATTTATTTTGGCGCATGCCGTACTGTTGACAGATAAATTCTACAAATGTCTCGCCCATGCCGATTTGATTTCCGCCATGATGGTAGATGGATTGAAACGCTCCGCCAAACCCTATCGCCCAGAGTTGCATCAAACTCGCCCATTCAAAGGCAATGTTTATGTAGCCAAGCGAATGACAAAACTCCTGAAAGGTTCGGAAATCATGACCTCGCACCGAGATTGTGCCTTGGTGCAAGACCCGTATTCGATTCGGTGCATTCCCCAAGTGCACGGAAGCTCTCGAAGTGCTTGGTTGCATTTGAAAGAAGCGGTGGAAATTGAGCTCAATTCTGTAACCGACAATCCAGTCATTTTCTCTACCGAATTGACCATTAGTGGCGGAAGTTTCCACGGGCAACCCTTGGCTTTGCCCATTGATTATGCGTGTTTGGCAATTGCCGAATTGGGCAATATCTCCGACAGGCGTTCCTATCTTTCTTTGGAAGGAACAAGCGAAGACACGCCAAAATTACTCATGCAAAATGCAGGGTTGGATTCTGGTTTCATGATTCTCCAATACGTTTCGGCCGCTTTGGTAAGTGAAAATAAAACACATTGTTTCCCTGCAAGTGCCGACAGTATTCCCACTTCACTCGGACAAGAAGACCACGTGAGCATGGGTTCTATCGGAGCAAGAAAAGCCTTGAAAGTCTGCGATAATTTAGAGAAAGTC
>JBLIFI010000537.1:0-3371 GCA_047633715.1 Flammeovirgaceae bacterium | reverse complement strand
CATTACTTACAAAAAAACCAACAATGCGTTGAAGAGTAATGAATTTGTATGGAGAAATTACGGAATAAAACACTCAAATTAAAGTCCAAAAAGTCAACGAACTTTTTACGTCCGATTGTACAGCCTACATTTAAGCTATTCAAAAGCAATATTATCCTAGTTTGAAATCCTATAATTTCAACTCCATGCGTTAACTTTGAATTTGCAATCAAATAATTGTAAATAATTAAACTGAAAATCACTCTCACTAGCGAGTTCTGTTTACACAACTATGAAAGTCTCCCCGAAAAAGCCCTTTCAACTTGTTTATTCCCTCTTCGAACACCAATATTTAGGTTATTTATTCGAGTCTTTTGTGGTAGAGAAAAACGAAGATGGCACACTCACTTTCCGCTATCAAAATATCTCCTCACTCAATGCAAAGGAATTTGATTCTGGTTTGGATGAGACTGATTATGAATTGATTAAGTTGATGGATTCGATGCAACAAGATGTGGTAATCCACAAATTCCACAATAAGAAACTGGCTCCTTCTAAATATTCTAGTTTTTTCTTTTCTGTGTATGATAAGGAAAAAGGAGACAAAACTTTGCAAGAGGCCATTGGAGATTATTTGGAAACTCGCAGAGCAAAAATTCTTTCCAAATTGGCTGGGAAACACCTTTATGAAATGGCAAATGATGGCACGCCAACAGAAAAAAAGATTGAAGTACAAGACGAAAAAGGGTCAATCCTCTTTCACTTTCGTAGAAATGAAGAAAATACGCATTATTTCCCCACGCTGAAACACAAGGGAGAGAAATTGGAGTTCAAATACAAGAACGGGATTATTGTCTGCAACACGCCTGCTTGGCTCATGGTAGATGGAAAATTGTACACTTTCAAGAAAGAGCCTGATGGCAAAAAAATCAAGCCATTTCTGAATAAAAATTTCATTGCCATTCCTCGGAAAATGGAGGAAACTTATTACAGGAAATTTGTCGCTCCGCTGATTGAGTCTTTCGATGTATATGCCAAAGGTTTTGAAATTAAGGTAGTTAGAAAAGAGCCTCATCCAAAAATTTTCATTTCCGATGTGGCAAGTGGAGAGCAAGAGTTGTTCTTCGATGATGATAAAGAAGGAGCACACTCAAAATTTGACAGTCTCCTTTTTAAACTCGCTTTCAGCTACGATAAATTTGAATTGAATGGAGAGGAAAATACCGATTCTAGTGTAAAAATAGAGAAAGAGGGCGAAGAATACACATTCTACAAAGTGTGTCGGGATACGAGATATGAAGAGGGAATATCCAAAAAACTGAATGAGTTAGGTTTAAAACTGAATAAAGGAAAAGGGGTTTTAGAAAAAACTGTAGCGTTCAGTTGGCTTAATGAGCATCGGGAAGAGTTGGAAAAAGAGGGTTTTTCGATTGAGCAGACAAGCCAAGATAATCGGAAATATTTCATTGGGAAATCGACTATCAGTATTCAAATCAAGGAAAATAAAGATTGGTTTGATATTCATGCCATAGTAAAGTTTGGAGATTTTGAAATTCCATTTGTGCAGTTGAGAAAACTGATTTTGGAAGGAAGGAAAGAGTTCAAACTCCCAAATGGGGAAATTGCCATTATTCCGAGTGCATGGCTAGTTCAATATTCCGATTTATTCCACTTTTTGGAGGAGCGAGAGGGAAACCAAACCTTGCAAAAATATCATATTGCCTTAATCCAAGAGCTGGAAACAGGGAATTTGGCAAAAGTAACTTTGGGCAGAAAGCTCGAAAAATTGCGGAACTTCACAGAAATTGAAGACCACAAAATGCCTGAGAACTTCAAGGGCGAACTCCGACCGTACCAAAAAGCAGGTTACAACTGGCTCAAATTCTTGAATCAGTACAATTTTGGCGGTTGCTTGGCAGATGACATGGGTTTGGGAAAAACCGTGCAAACGCTCGCCATGCTACTCGACCAAAAAGAGCAACACGGGCAAACCACAAGCTTGCTGATTATGCCAACTTCTTTGCTCTACAACTGGGAAATGGAAGCGAAAAAATTCACGCCTTCACTCAAAGTTTTCAGCTACACAGGCACAAACCGAGATAAGAAAATTGACTACTTCAAGCATTTCGACATCATTCTCACTTCTTACGGAATTGCCAGAATTGATACTGAGATTTTGGAGAAATTCTACTTCAACTATGTGATTCTGGATGAATCGCAGGTAATTAAAAACCCATCTTCTAATATTGCCCAATCAGTTCGGCAATTGAAATCGAGCAAGCGATTGATTCTGACAGGAACGCCCTTGGAGAATTCTACCATGGATTTATGGTCGCAAATGAACTTTGTGAACCCAGGACTTTTGGGCACTCAGGCATTTTTCAAGAAAGAATTTCAGTTGCCGATTGAAAAAAAGAAAGATGTTGACAGAAATACTCGCTTGCATAGCATTATCAAACCGTTCATGCTCCGCAGAAACAAGTCTAATGTAGCAAAAGATTTACCTCCGAAAGTCGAGCATATCAAATATTGCGAAATGAGCGAGGAGCAAGAACAGAAATATGAGGAAACGAAATCCTACTACCGAAACCAAATCCTCGCAAATATGGATGGGAAAGGACGTGGGAAATCGCAATTGGTGCTTTTGCAAGGTTTAACCATGTTACGGCAAATTGCCAATCACCCCAAAATGATTGATGCCAATTACGAAGGGCGTTCGGGCAAAATGCGAGACATCTTATATATGGTAGAAAATTCGGTGGAAGGACATCAGATTCTGATTTTTAGCCAGTTTGTGAAACATCTGACAATCATTAGAAAGGAACTGGACGACCGAAAAATCAAATATGCTTATTTGGATGGAAGCGTGAAAGACCGCCAAAAACAAGTAGAGAAATTCCAGAAAGATGACAATATCCGCATTTTCCTAATTTCCTTGAAAGCGGGCGGAGTCGGTTTGAATTTGACTGCGGCAGATTATGTTTTCATCCTCGACCCGTGGTGGAATCCTGCCATTGAGGCGCAAGCCATTGACCGAGCGCACCGAATTGGGCAAGACAAACCCGTTTTTACCTACAAATTCATCACTCGAAACTCTGTGGAAGAGAAGATTTTGGCACTCCAAGAAACCAAAAAACAACTCGCCTCCGATTTGATTACTACGGAAGAGAGTTTTGTAAAAAGCCTATCGAGCGATGATATTGTGAGTTTGTTGGAGTAGGTGCTTGGGCTTAAAGATAGGAAAAAACTCTGTCAGGGTTTGTCGCAGGGCTGTTAAGTCATGCTTCTACAAGGGTTTTTATTGTGAATAATAATATTTTTTATTACATAAAAATCACATAACCCTGTAAAATCTGCATCAAAAAAAATCTTAATAACGATTAAAAAATAAT
>JBLIFI010000536.1:0-3386 GCA_047633715.1 Flammeovirgaceae bacterium | reverse complement strand
TATTATCGCTATTATTGGGATTGGGGTTTGATTGCCCATGCTGCAAGTGTGGAAATTCCTGTAAAAATTACTCCATTTTTATCTGTTTATCCTTTCTACAGATATTACACACAAACAGAGGTAGATTACTTCGCTCCTTATCAAGCTCACTCCAACAGAGAAGAATTTTATACTAGCGACTATGATTTAAGTGCGTTCGATAGCCATTTCTATGGAATTGGAATGAGATATGCTTTGGTTGGCGGATTGTGGACTTTCAAAAATATCATCTCCAAAAAACAACGAATGTTGAATGCGATAGAATTACGTTATGGAATGTACAACAGAAGCAATGGGTTGGATTCTAATATCATTTCTGTCCATTTCAAGTTCAAAGGAAAGTGGCTTTTCAAGAACAAGATGATTGGAATAGCTTAATTCTTCTCTAAAATCCTATTTAAGCCTACTGTAAATCAGGTTTATTTCACTATTTTTGTATTCTGAAACAAGCAAAATGGAACAGATTTGAACTGATTCCCGTTCAACAGTAGGGATTCTACCCAATCCAACCAAGCATAAACGACAAGACGATGATAGAGCAGTTAGAAAAAGTAAGAGAAAGATTTGAGGAAGTTAGCCAGACTTTGGTAAAGCCAGAGACGCTGACTGATATGACTTTCTATGCCAAAATAAATAAGGAATATAAAGATCTCAAGAAGATTGTAGATATTTATAATGAGTACAAAAATGTACTCGGGAATATCAAAAACGCCAAGGAAATTTTGGAAACGGAAAAGGATGAAGAGTTCCGTGAAATGGCAAAAATGGAACTTGATGAACAGGAAGATAAGCAGGAGAAAATTGAAGAAGATTTGAAATTCATGCTTATTCCCAAAGATCCAAATGATGGCAAAAATGTCATTTTGGAAATCAGAGCTGGAGCTGGTGGAGATGAAGCAGCCATTTTTGCAGGTGATTTATTCAGAATGTACCAACGATTTTCTTCTTCTAAAGGTTGGCAACTTTCCGTTTCCGATATTAGTGAAGGAACTTCTGGCGGTTACAGCAAAATTGTGGCAACTGTGAGTGGAGAAGATGTTTTTGCAGAGATGAAATATGAATCTGGCGTGCATCGTGTGCAGCGAGTTCCTGCTACGGAAACACAAGGTAGAGTTCACACTTCGGCTGCTTCGGTGGCGGTTCTCCCAGAAATGGATGAGGTAGATGTTCAACTCAACCCAAGCGATATCCGAATGGATACTTATTGTGCTTCTGGACCTGGTGGACAATCTGTAAACACAACTTATTCAGCCGTTCGTCTGACTCACAACCCAAGTGGTGTAGTAGTTCAATGCCAAGACCAAAAATCGCAGTTGAAAAACAAAGACAAGGCGATGAAGGAATTGCGTGCGAGGATTTATAAAATTGAACTCGACAAACACAACGAAGCTGTTGGCGCAGAGCGTAGAACAATGGTAGGAAGTGGCGACCGTTCCGACAAAATCAGAACTTATAATTACCCACAAAGTAGAGTAACCGACCACCGAATTGGGCACACAGTTTACAACCTTCCGCAAGTGATGGACGGGCAAGTGGGCGAGTTTATGGAGAAATTGAGAATGGCAGATTATGCCGAAAAAATGGAAATGGGAGTGAATTTAGTTTAAGACTTCTACATTTTAAGATAAAAAAAGCCCGATTTGCATATTTTGTAAATCGGGCTTTTTTTATAATACAGAAATATCAAATCAATAATCTTTACAGCTTGAGCAATACCAACTTTGGGGTAACGCCAAAACCCAGCATTCAGACCTAGCCATTTCTTGATAGGGAATATCATAAAGCTTTTTTTTGGGGTTGAAGTATTGATGGGGCAAAAATTCTGTCAGGCTGAAAAGCAACTCTAATTCCTCGCCATCTACAAGGCTCAAAGCCAGTCCCCTTTGGTAAACATCCGTAGATTCTGTGCCTGCATAAACAGACTCTGTATACTTCTCCGTTCGGGTGTTTGATGTATAAGTATTACCAATTTTAGTGCGGTCAGTCACTTGCCGAGTTTTCTGAACATCTTTATAAATTGACTTTGTTCGTTCAACTATGTGTTCAGATTTTCGCCCAATCCGAAGCACAATATCTTCTCCAATGGTGAATTCATGACCAAGTAAATGCAGGAAAGGTTTAATTTTGGAGAGATTGGCTTCCTGTATTTTTGGTGGCAAATCTAATCCAAAGTTAACGTCCAAAATTTCTTGTCGGGAGATCCCTTGAAGCCGAATCCAATTTTTTAATTTGTCTCTGCCAGCCAGTAGTTCTTCAATATCTTGTTTATAAGCAGGCTTTTGAGCTTTCCAAACAGCAAAAAGCTTTTGCATATTAGCTTCTGGAAGTTGAGTGGGAAATTGAGTGAGAAAATACAAAAACATTTCCAACTCATAAAGATTCATTTCATCTGCTTGCTGGATTTGGCTCAGAGCCATTTTTTGGAAAACTCCTTTCGGATTTGCTGGTAAACTCGCCAATAAGGTTTGCATTTTGGGCGGTAAATCTCCGAAGTAATAATTCTTATGGAGTTCGTAGAACAGTACGCCATTCATAATTTGGTTGCCATAAGCAGACTCCACAATTTGCTTTTCAGAATAACCTCGCTCAATTAATGAAGCATAACATATAAGTGTTTGGTCTATGTAGTTTTCATAGTAAAGCCCTCTACCCAAATCGCTCCAGCGTTTTGTCAATGTCAGACCTTTTGAAAGGCTATCTATCAACGCTTTATCCTTCCGAAGCATTTCTGAACCTACACCTTCAAAAAAATCTAATTTTATGTCCCAGCTGGTATAGCTAGCCGATTCATATAAATCGTTCGATTGCGCCTGTTTGATGTAAGCTTCTTTTAGAACTGTAAATCGGGTATTTGGGTCAGAAGCATCTTTCACAAGCCAAAACCCATATAAAACCAGAGTAGCACTCATAATTGTGAATAAGCCAATCTGATTCGTTTTGAATTGGGAATATAGAGCTCCACCTACTGCTAAAACACCCAAAATAGCCGCTAAATAACCTGCGTTTACCCAGAATTTGTTTCCTCGAAAAACATCGGCATATAGCATTTTTACTGCCACAAAAGAGGCAACTGCTAAAATGATTGATACATAATCTAGCTTATTTGGTATGAATTTCATCTTTGTTCTTTTATAAAAACTTTGGTTCAATCGTGAATTTGGGTATTGAGTGCAATTCATGATTTTGAAGTTTAAGTTATTAGGTTCAAGTGTGGACGCTTGGGAAGCCCCGCTTGAACTAGTTTTATTGCTTGTTTTTCGAGTTTTAACAAACTCGAAAAACAAGCAATTTCTTCAAATCTTAGTTTTGTTATACCTTTTAACCAAATTCACGATAGAGCCAAAACT
>JBLIFI010000535.1:0-3398 GCA_047633715.1 Flammeovirgaceae bacterium | reverse complement strand
GCTTGTTAGATCTCATTGAAAACTTGCCCTATGGCAGAAATGCCAACCGAAAAGATTTTACGTTGGTTTGGAGCGAGCAGAAAGGGACTTGCAGTTCCAAGCATGCATTCTTGAAACACATTGCCGATTTGAACAAAATCCAGAATGTAGATTTGATTTTGGGAATGTACAAAATGACGGAAGAGAATACGCCATTGATTGGAAATGAACTCTCGAAAAATGAAATCCAATACATTCCCGAAGCGCATTGCTACTTGAAAATTGATGGAATCAGAAAAGATGTAACTACAAATTCAGCTGATTTTAGTTTGATTGCCGATTCTATTTTAGAGGAAATCACAATAGAGCCTTTTCAAATTTCCGAATTCAAGGTAGAATATCATCAAGCTTATTTGAAGAATTGGATTTTGGAGAATGAAGTCCAATTCAGCTTTGAGGAAATTTGGAGGATTCGGGAAAAGTGTATTGCCAATATTTCTGGGAATCACTAATTACAATTTCCATAAAATATGAGAATCAAAGGGATTTGAAGAACTTTAAATCTTTATTATTTAACTCTAAACACTTGATTTCAGTAATATCAAAAGTAATTGCGTATTCTTCTTCAATAAACTTCATTAGTGTATTAAGATGAGAAAGTGCTTTCGATAAGTGTATAGAATGTGTAAACTTTACTTCACTACTCCCATCATTTAAGTTGTCATTGACTAGATAACGAGAACGCCTAGATAGATTTTGCAATTTTCGATAAGCTAAATAGTTTCGCTCACTAAATCTACATATAGACATCGTTTGAGCAAAATTTAGCGCATTATCTACATCTGCATGAGTCCTATAATGTAAATTTGCTTTTCTTGCAAGGTGTGCATTAGCCAAATGAACTCCGATATAAAAAGTAATAGTGACCTACCAATCCCAACTGTTTTCAATAACAGTTGCGTTTCCAAGGAATCTCAAATTAAACTTGGCTTGTTTGATATGTTCTGAAAAACTAGCCAATATTTATTCAAAAATTGGCTGATAATGAGCAGGTTTGTTTGTTTCGTCTTCATCATAAACTACAGTAGAACTCACATGAAATCCTGTTGCATGATATTTGGCATTTACTTTTGCCTCTGCTATAAAAACAGCGTCTTCCATCTCTTCATTTTCAGCTAAAACTGTTGCCCAGACAAGAAGCTTCTCTTGGTTAAATGAAACAGATAAGTTTTTGGGAGATATTTGGGAGTTCTTCAAGGTAATAACAAAGTCATTTAACATTGCAGGAATAATTATAACTCTTCCCATATCAATTGCAGCTTGAGCAAGATTTATTTGGTTATTTTCCAATATTGATTTATATAACTCCTTTTTCTCGTCAGAAGCCACGCCTGATTCCAACGCAAGTTCATCAACTCTCAATCGAGCAACCATATCATCAAACATTTCACTTAGCTTGATGCTTTTTTCAGAAGATGTATCTAGTGTTTGTTGAGTCATAGTAAAGATTGTTTGAAGTATAGCATAACGAAATATACAGAATCAAATTAGATTTTAGCTAAAAGTAATCGTATGTGGCACACGACATTAAAGAAAAGGCTAATCTACTTTCCTAAATCTCAAAACCTCTTTTTTGCTTTTATTATATAAGTGGAGTTTCAAATTCTCCACTTTGTAGGAAGCGACTTTCATCATGGCTTGGTTGAACGAGTTGGGGCGAGCCATGTCTTTGCAGGCTTTTCTTGTTCCTGCCAAATTACCGAATTTCACGTTCTTTCCATCTGCCATTTCAAGCTTGCCGACAAATCGATTGCAACCATCGCTTCCCATTACTCTGTTTTCTGTTAAGTTGATTTCCAAATCGGGAAGGTTGCCAACACTTCTATCTACCTCTTCTGCATCAATTGCTTCTAATGCCCAAATATCATGTAATCCGAACTTGTTGTCTCTATTCTTCTCCAACATTTTCACAAGTGTATATTTGATAGATGAACCATCTGCGGGCACATCTTCTTTGGGAATTTGCTGTGCTTCCACCAACAGCTTATACTGATAACCTTCCTCAAACTCAAAACCTTCAATACCTGAATACATATATTCCCATTTCCCAGATTCAATTTGTTCACTTTTTTGAATCTCCAAGCACTTCATTTCACTCACTCCTACACAGTTCACCATTAAGCTGTTCACCCAATATGTTTTTTCAACTGTTTGAGAACAAGCCGTAAAAAGTAGGACAATGAGTAAATAGAGTATTTTTTTCATGTTGCTGGATTTTACTAGTGACAAAAGGCATCAGTTTCCATAGAAACTGATGCCTTTTGTGATTGTTTTGATTTAGAAATTCCCGATTGCCTTTGCGTGCATGACATCTTTTCCATAAATATCATCACGGAATTGGAGTGTTCCAGATTCATCTACCCAAGCAGTCATGTAAATCAAATGAACAGGCAATTCCTCATCAATATTAAAACGCTGATTTTGTCCAGAGCGAATTTTATCCTCAATTTGCTTTTTGTTGTAGCTAAAATCATCTCTGATAACCGAAGCAGCCAAACCAACAGGGTCATGAACTCGAATACAGCCATGGCTCACAGCTCGGTAAGCTCTGCTGAAATATCTTTTTGAAGGCGTATCGTGCAGGTAAATGCTCCAATCGTTTGGCAAGTTAAACTTGATTCTTCCCAATGCATTTCCTGGGCCAGGCTTCTGTCGGAATCGGAATTGCTTTTTCACTTCATTGGTATTTGTCCAGTCAATTCCTTTGGCAGAATCTACCACACCAAGCATTTTTTTCGTGTCAATTACATCGAATCGTTGTTTTGTCAGGTAAGAAGTTCCTTTTTGGAGCTTTGGAATAATCTCATTTCGGGCAATAGAATAAGGCACATTCCAATAAGGATTGATGACCAAATTTGTCAATCGACTACTGAATAATGGTGTTTTATGCCCTTTGCTTCCTACCACCACAATATGCTCTTTCACTACTTTTTCATCTTCATAAATTCGGAGCATATATTCTGGAATATTTACCCAAATATGCCTTCTACCTCGTTCTTCTGGCAACCATTTATAGCGTTCTATGTTGATTTTGAGTTGAGAAATTCTTTCTTCTACGGGAATATTCAACGCTTTCAAAGTGGAGCTTCCCACTTCCCCATCAATCTCCAATCCGTTGTTTCTTTGGTAGTTGCTGACCACATCAACCAATTCATCATCGTATAAACTCTCATTTTTCATTTGGTAGGATTCGGTAATTTCCAACCTCTTTTTTAAATCCAAAACCACATCATCAATTGCACCAATTTCTATTTCCGTAATAGATTCGGGAAGTGATTTCCAACCCCCATTTTCTTTTATTTTTTCATATTTCCCCAGAAAACCAACCAATTGCCAGTAATCTTTTCTTTTCGGAAGTA
>JBLIFI010000534.1:0-3405 GCA_047633715.1 Flammeovirgaceae bacterium | reverse complement strand
TGCTTTTGAATAGTTTTCAATGGCTTTCTCCACATTTCCATTTATTTCATGAGCCTCTGCCAAACTATCGAACCCGTTGCTAGATTTTGGGTTTTGCGCTGTGTTGATTGTGAAAACAGCAATGGCTTTTTCTATTTCTCTGAGCTTGTTCAAAAGTATGTAACCGATATTATTGGTATGGAATTCTAGGTTCACTTGTTCGTATTTCGAGTTTTTCGCCAAGCTTTGGTAGGCAGAAGCGTATTCTGACAGATTGCTCAATGCAGTTTCCAATAGCGATTCAAAAGTGGCAACTTGGTAATCCACAATATCCGAATCTACCAAACTCGCCAAGTGGTTGATGGTATGTTCCACATCGTACCAAGTCCGAAACCCATTAGACAAGTAAATAATGCTCAAATTATCTTCGGGGAAATACCTGTAAACGGTGGTCATACTTCCAGAAAAACCATAGGAAACATGCTTGTTGACCACTCGCTCATTGCCGAAATAAGTCCAAAGCCGATTGTCTTCTTTCAATTTTACCGCCTCGAACATGCTGGTTTTGTAAGCTTCAGAAAGCAATTTCCCTTCCCTGAAATCGGTGTCCCATTCAATAAAAGCATCCATTGTGAGGTTCAAACCATTCGTTCCCGAAATGTATCTTGCACCAAACGGATGGTCAATCATGAATTTCCATTCTTCATTGAATGGCGAGTAAAATGTAACCCGATTGGGAATAATTTCCCTCGAATCGGTAGAGAAAAACGCAGTTCCATTTTGGCGATTTTCCCCAAACTGATTCTGCAATACGAATTCCTCCATCGGCTTGCCAGCCACTTTCTCAATCACTCTGGAAAGCAAATAATGGTTCGTTGGCGTGTACTCAAACTGCTCGCCCTGCTCAAAATGGATGGAATCTGCATAAATCTTCTCCTTTAACTCGGCTTCTGGCAATCGCTCATTGTTTTTCATACCTGGCAAACCCGAAGTGTGGCGCAACAAACTCACAAGCGTAATTCCCTGCCAAGCCGTTGGCAAATCGTCCAGATAATTGCCAAGTTCATCTTCCACAGCAATTTTGCCCTGCTCAATTAGCTGAAAAATTGCCAAGCCCACAATTGGTTTGGTAATGGAGTAAATTCGGAAAATCGAGCTATCCGAAACAGGTACATTATGCTCAATATTTGCCTTCCCATGATTTTTCTGGTAAATGACCTTTCCATCTTTGATAATGGCAATTGACATTCCAGGAATGCCATATCGCTTACCGATTCGAGAAGCGTAGTGGTCAATTTCCGTGTGGAGTTTGCCATTGTCTTTCTTCTGAAAAGCCAACAAGCCCAACACAAACACAACTGCAATAGATAATCTGATGAAGTTTCCCATATTTTTTTAAGCAAGGAAACTGAGCTTTCAGAAATGGTTACAGAATCTGACAAGTAAAAGAATTAAAGTTTTTTTTCTTGGAGTTCTCAAATCGTTCATTGATTTACGGCTTCGTTTGCTTTTGGAGAATCGTTCATTAATTTCTCTAGAATATTCCGCCCATTTTGGGGAAATTCAAATGAAATAAGCAAATTGATTTTAGACTTGCTAAGTCTTCAAGACTTAGCAAGTCTGTTTTCGGTAGCCCCCAAAATGAAATGCGGTTTTTACATTCGAGCTAAATTCTGTAGTCAATAACCTTGTGGAAGTTGTAGAATATTTGTCTTTATTGAAAAGCTAAAGTTATTGTCATCCCGACTTTGGCTGGGCTGGCATTCCAGAGGGAACTATCGCAAAAGAGCCTAGAGATAGATTCTTCACAAGTCGGTAGCCGATGCTATCAGAATGACAAAAAACACAAAAATTAAAACGCTGGAAATACTCGCTAGACCTTTCAAGTCGTTTGATTCTGCATTCCGAAGTCTTACTTTTCAGAAATTTCATTTGCCTATTTGAAAACCGCTCAACTCTACGCTATATTCAAGGAAATTATTGATAATAATCAACTTGCCAAACCATGAAAAAATCTGACTACGAAAACCCAGAACAGCATATTTTCTATTGTGATAAGAGTGATTGGTATGTGGAAGATAAAGAAGGTAATAAGCACTGGGATAAGAGTAAAGAGGTTGTCGAACGGTTCTGGCAATTAGTTCGGGTAGAAAAGGTAAAGAAAAACGATTGTGATTTTTCAGAGTTTGTGTTTCCTCAATTTTCCAAAAAAAATTTTTGGGAAGAAGGAGAGGAAAAAAAATTTGAAGAAACAGTAATTTTCAGAAATGCTACTTTCTTAGATGGAATACATCTAGAAGACATAGAGTTCTCAAAAGTTGCCTTATTTGATAATTCTAGCTTTTTGGCTCAAGCTTATTTTTGCAATATTGTATTTTTAGGAAATATAGGATTTAGTAGAGTGCATTTTTTTGAGGATACTCAATTTTATGACATCAAATTTTCAGGTAACGCTCATTTTGACAAAAACACTTTCTCGAAGGAAGTAGATTTTGGCAAATCTACTTTTTATAATATAGCAGATTTCCAATCTACTGTATTTTCAGGAAATGTTAATTTTACAGAAGTCAAATTTATGTCTTATGCTCCTTTTGCAGATGCAAAGTTTTTCAATAGTGTCGAATTTTATAATACTGATTTTGAAAGTCTCGTTGATTTTAAGGATGCTAAATTTCACAACGGGATTTATTTCTCTGATACAAGAGTTTCTTTTCTTGATAATCTCCATATAAAGAGTTTCAGCCTGAAAGGCGCAGTTCTAGAAGAAAGTCATTTCTTTTGGATAAAAGTTTTTGAAAACGTCAATTTCCAAGACTCATTCCTTCTTTCTCTCAATCTCTCCAACAAGCAAATTAATAATTGCGATTTTACAGGCGCAACCATTGGCGCAGTCCAAACTCGTGGTTGGAAGCCCGATAAAGCTACTTTAGAAAATACAAAGTTCATTTATACAGATTTTGAAATCAAACAAACTATTGGTGAAGACGGAGAAGTCAGCAAAACCTATCATGCCAAACCCGAAAGTCGAGTTCCAGCAGAAGGAAGTTTCGGAGAAGGAGATAATGTAGAATTCACAATTGCCGATTTCCTACTCGACCCAACCAAATGGAGTTATTCGCTCAACTTGCCCAAAGAAATCCGCTCAGGCTTTTTGGGCTACATCAAGTTTTTTGAAGACTTCCTACGAGTTACCGAGAATGAAGAAGTCGAAATCCGCACAAGGCGAGAAGGCAACAAAGTGCGTGTAGAGTTCCTAACCAACGACCCAGAAAAGAAGGAATTCATTGAGCAAGAATTCCAAGAATACATGCAGAACTTGACCAAAAGCCCAGAAGAAGCTTCTGTAGATTTCTCACATTCAAAATCCACGGAAATAGAAAAGGATTTATTTGAGTTGAAATATGAAAACCGAATAAAAGATTTGCA